>NZ_JBHTBJ010000022.1:0-114662 GCF_042664765.1 Paractinoplanes rhizophilus
GGGGCCGGGCGTCCGGATCAGGGCTCTCGCTGGGGTTCGACGTCATGCTGATGATCTCTCCTCGTGACCGTCCAGGAAGAGTATCCCCTGGTCAACGGGCTGTCTCATCTAAGCGTGACAGGGAGGGGGCCCCCGCGAAGGCTCCAACCTGCCTCCTTGGTGGGACGAACGACTACCCTGCTGATAACGACCCAGCGGACTAACTCTACGACTCCAGGAGATGCCGTCGCCCGAGGCGAGCACTGAGTGGGTTCGGCGGCTCCACTCGTGGTGCCAGCGCGTTGCTCAGCGCGTAGACCGCGGTCAGATCTGAAAATGGCTGGCCGTTCTGCGCGTTGGCGGTTCAGGGTGAGTCGTGATCACCATCCAGCGGGTACGTGTGCGGTGGAGTGCGGCAGCACCTGGCGCGTCGCAAGCAGATGCACGCCGTGGCCTGTGTCGCCCGGAGCGGCTTCCGACGGCTATGCCGACCGATGATGTGGTCATCCATGAGGTGCTCGCTGACGAAGCGGCCCGGTACGCGCGTCATGACGATGTCGTCACCGGTGGCCTTGATCGAGCTCGCGACCTCGACCTGTGGTTGTCGGTGGAGGGTTCGGCGCTGGTCGTCGACCGGTTGCCGGGCTGGGCCGCCTACCCACGGCAGCGTGGCCCTGGCCGTCTTTTCATGCTCACGCCAGGTCAGGTCGGCCGGTACCGGGCGAACTTCCGGTACACCGTCACCACGTGTGCGTGTAATCCGAGCTGGTACTACGAGGACTGGCTGACGCTTGTCGCCCATGGCGAGGTGAAGGCAGACGGGTTCATCTCCCGCGACCCGGACTACGACGTTGACCAGCGAGTCCACCTCTATGGCGGATTGAGACGGCCGGGCAGGCAGTAGCTGACTACCCTGCCGATCATGGTGCAACGGCCGACAGCAGGGTGGCGCGAGCAGGTAGACGACGAGGCGGCGCAGATCGCGGCGGGCGCCCTCGACCTCGACGACGCGTTTGCGGCCGGCCTGTTTCCTCCGGAGATGCTCGCCCAGACGGACGAGGTTCTGACACGATTCGAGCAGGACGTCGCTGAACTGGTCAGCCATCGCTGGGAACCGGCGACCGACACGGACATCTTCGCGGTCATCGAACGAACCGTGAAGGCGCTCAACGTCGTCAACGCCCGCTTCGGCGGGGCGGCGTACGAGACCGGCGAACGCGAACAGCTCTGCCAGTACCTCGAGGCGACACTGGAGGACGCCGGCCTTGATGTGGACGCGTTCGCCGGCCGCCACCGGATGACCCGCCACGACATCACCGACCAATGGCGTACATGGTAGACAGACGCCGCACGCGAAACCGCCGGCCTCGCCCCTACGGCCGCAGCCGAGGCCACCAGGACGGCCACCTCCACGCCCGCATTGGCAAGCTCGAAAGGCGCTCGACGGCCGACAGTTACGGACAGTACGGGCTGCGGCATGGCTGGTACGCGATAACAGCCGCAGATGAGTTAGCCGCACTGCCAGAGAAATCTGCCTTCGGCGCCGTCTGCCGAAACGAAGATGTAGCCGATTCCGGCATCGCCGAAGTTATGGCCCAAACGGTCGGTCAGCTGTCCGATTAGCTGCCAGCCCGGCCCAGGCGTCTCGTCACCCTGCAGCCCACGGCCGTTTCAACATCATCCGGTGAGGCCGAGGATGGTGAATGGCCTGGTCATGTCGCGGGTGGCCCAGCGGGTGGCTTCGGTGATGTCGGTGCGGCCGGCCAGGCGTAGCGCGTTGATCGCGAGGTTGCGTAGCGAGGCCAGGACGCGGGGTCCGGAGCGGGTGCGGACGCGGGAGTGGTCCTCGCGGTAGCAGGTGTCGCGGATGAAGTGCAGGGTTTCGATGGTCCACTGGCCGCGGTTGAACGCGGCGATCTCGGCTGGTCCGGCGGCTTCGGCGGGGTGGCTGGTGACGCCGAGTTGCGCTGCGGCGGATTGTTTGCCGTCGCTGGTGGTGACGTAGCGTTCGATCAGCCAGACCTGGCTGACGTGCGGGAGCGGCAGGCCGGGCGGTGCGGGCAGGACCCGGATGGTGCGGCGGGTGCTGCGACCGTGCCCTGTCTCGGTGCTCTCGTAGCCGATCGCGGTGGCGGCCCAGGGCAGGGCGTCGAGAGCGGCGAACAGCGCGGGCCGGTTCTCCTTGACCGGCAGCACGAAGTGGCCGCCCTGCTGATGGATGAGCTCGGCGGTGGCCTTCACGGTGTGCAGCGCGTCAGCGGTCACGGTCACGTCGCGTAGATCGAGGGATTCGAGGAGGGCACGGGCGGTTTCTGGTTCGCGGGTCTTGGCGCCATCGGTCGGCGCCTGAGCGATGACGACGGCGGCCGGGTCCGGGCCGGGCGTACCGGCCAGCGCGGACAGCAGATGCAGTTGTTCGCCGTCGGCGTCGACGGCGCCGCGCACGGTCTTCCCGTCCAGGCGTACCTGCGCCGGTGTATCGCTGCTGGTGAGAGCCGGTTCGTTGATGCCGGCGCGCCGGGTGGTGGTCCATTCGGCGATCACCGCGTCCAGGACGTCGCCGTCGGTGTCGGTGCATACCCGCCAGAGCGTGGAGCGTGACGGCCGGCCGGCCGGCCGGGCCTCGACTCGCCGGTACAGGCTGTCGAGGATCTCGGTGGGGACGTCGGCGACCCAGCCACTGATCGCGGTGTAGCCCTTCAACCCCGACACCGTGGCCGCCGCGATCAGAGCCAGCACGACCGCGACCGGATGATCACGGCCTTGGTCGGACCGGCCGTCGCCGACGGCGAGCAGCAAGTCGAGCAGACCGTGACACGAAGGCGTGAACGAGACGTCCTCGGGCAGCGGCGCGGGCGACCGATCAGCAAGGAGAGTGGCAGACTGCGGCACGACGAAGCTCCGTTTGCACCAGATCCGTGGAAAGACCTGGGCTCAACGGAGCTTCGTCCATATCCGACACGCCAACGCGGGCATCGTCACTCACCGCCACCATCGATCATGAAACGGCCGTGCAGTCAGGCCCGGGAGCGGCCATCACAAACGGGCTGCTCGTGCCCTTTCGTCGACATGACCGGGCGCATTGTTCTCGGCAGATCCGGAAACTTGTGAACGGCTAACGGACACAGCCGCCGTGACCGTACGTGACCTCGCGTTTCCCACCACGGACCACCAGCCGCACGCGAGACAGCCGACCGCCGGTCGACCGTCGTGGTCCTGGCGGTATGCGGCCTCGCCGGCCCGGGCTGGACACGACCACAGCCGCGCCTGTGAACACCGCCGGCACAGGGACAAGCAGCACATCCCGCTCCTGCACTTGGGTCTTCCTGCTCGCCGGTCTTGCGCGCTTACGCCTGGTACGACAGGCTGTCCACTCCTGGCTACCGAGAGTGGGGCACGGTGAGATCGGCACCGAGTACGACGCGCACCAGCGGATTCGCTTTGGTGCTGCTGTTCGTGACGGCCCTGATCGAGCTGTTCGTCGTCGCGTTCGCCAGTGCCGGCTTCGACGAGGTCGCGGACGCCTCTCCGTTCGGGCACCCCGGCACCACCGTCGCCGGCCTCGCCATCACTGTGATCGCGCTGGTGGGCGCGCTGGCCGCGTGGCGCGGCCGGACCGGGCCGCTCCGCACCATCGTCGCGGTCGCCGTGTTCACCTCGGTGGGGGTCGTGGCGGTGATGGCTCTGTTCTTCGTGGTCGCCGGGGGGACGCCGATCATCCTGGCGGTCCTGCTGGCCTTGGCAGCAGTGGAGATCGCCATGATCGGGCGAGCAGTCCTTCAGACGGGGAGCTGAGGTCATGCAACCAGACGAGCTTCGGCACCTGACCCGGCTGCAGCGCCAGGCCGCACAGCTCGCCCGAGGTCTCGCCGCCGGCCCGCCGCACCACGCGGAGGGCAGCGACTCGACCGGCACGGTCCACATCCGGCTCGGCCCGAACGGCATACCCGCCGAGATCCGTATTCGGGCCGGCTGGCGGGAACGACTTGAGCCCGGTCGACTCGCCGAGGCCGTCATGGAGGCCAACACCGATGCCGTCCGGCACGCCATGCAAGCGCTCGAGCTCGCTGCAGAGCCCAAGCCTTCCTTCGACCACGAGGAGGAAACGCAGGCGGCCCCTGACATCACCATGCCCGCCGGGCACGTCCGCGACAGCAACCAGCTCGCCGAGGACGCCATCGAGCACCTGAGGGCCGCGCAGGCGCAGTCGGCGGCAGCGCCGCCAACCGTGCAGGGACAGGACGACACCCGACACGTCACCGTCCGGCTCGCGCCGGGCGGGCTGACAGCTTGCACCATCGCGCCAGACTGGGCGAAGCACCACGACGGCCCGGCGATCAGCGCAGCGCTGGCCGCCGCCCTGCACGACGCAGCCGGCAAGCTCCCCGCCGGCCCACCGGCCGCGCTCCACCGGGACGACCTCGTCGGTGATGCCCTCGCCACGCTGATATCCCTGACCGCGACACCTCCCCGGCAAGGCGGCAATCCATGACCCATCCCCCCAGCGGCGAGCAGGTCGCCGTCGCGACCCAGGCCCTGCGCAACGAAGCCACCGAGTGGGACAGCCAAAGCGCCGTACTCGCCGGGCAGAGCAGCACGGTCGCCGGAATGGAATTCGGGCGCCTGGAAGCCGGCCTCTTCCAGCTCATGGTGGGCCCGTACAACGACGTGATCCACGCCGTCGCCGACCGCACCCGGGAAGGCGCCACCGCCATGACCGAGATCGCCGCCACCCTGCGGACCGTGGCCGACACCTACGAGGCCGAGGACAAGGCCGCCGAGCACCGCATCCGCAACATCTACTGACTTCCCGGGGGTCCAATCGTGTTTTCACAGGCACAGTACGAAGCCGTGATCCGCGAGATCGAAACCGGGATCACCACCTTCCAAGGCCAACTCGCCCAGGTCATCCCGGCCGCGAACAGCGCCACCAGTCATTGGTACGTTCCCCCGCCAGTCGCGCAGGGCTTTCGATGGATCGCCGAGAAGACCGTCGAAGTCGGTCAGGCCATCCTCGACTGGATCCTCGACCTGCTCAAAGGCGCCGCCGCCCCGATCTTCATGTTCATCGACTCCTGGAAGTGGATGGACATCAAAGGCGCCACCAACGGCGTCGCCACCGACCTAACCGCCCAAAACCTCGTCGTCGACGACAGCGACTGGTCCGGCAAAGCCCGCGACGCCTACCTCGCCGCCGCCAACGCCCAATCCACCGCCGCCGCCCGCATCGGCTCCATCGCCGGCAACACTTCGCTCAACCTGCTCGCCTGCGCCGGCGCCGGCCTCGCGTTCTATATCGTTCTGGCCGGTGTCCTCGCCAAACTCATCGCCGCCCTCGCCGTGTCGATCGCGGCGATGGGCTCCGGCATCTTCTCCGGACCCGGCATCGCGCTCTTCCTCGAAGAAGCCGGCGTCAACACGGCCATCATCGTCACCGCCGTCTCCACCCTCAGCGCCTTCGTCGCCGCCCAGGTCACCGCCATGATCACCCTGCACGGCGACGCCGTCGACCCCACCGCATTTCCCAAGGGTGCCTGGCCCAAGGCCAACACCGGCGAATACGGCGATGCGTCCGTCAGAGACGGTGATGCGGACTGGTCTCTCAAAAGGTAGACCGACCACCGCCCAGCCCTCCGCCGCACAACGGGATCTGGGCGCTGGCGCACGGGTTGCCGACGTTCAGCGATGCGGCTCCCGACGGCCGGGGCCGAGATCTGATCGCCGAGCGGCTGCGGGCCGAGGCACCCGCTGAGGGCAGGGCCGCGCCGGCCCTGGATGACCGGGACCACCTCGTCCCGCGACCCGCGCGACAGGCCGGGCGGGCAGCACCGACTCGTAGGCCGCGAGCTGGGCGGCGGCCACCGCGTCCCAGTCGAGATGGCGCACCGAGTCGGGGCCGGCCGCGCCGAGCCGGGCGCAGCGGGCCGGGTCGTTGGCCAGGGCCAGCATCGCGCCGGCCAAGGCACGTACGTCGAAAGCCTCGACCGGAACCCCCACGCCGGGCCGCACCAGGGCCCGCAGGCACGGGATGTCGAAGGCCACCACCGGCGTGCCTACCGCCAGGGATTCGGCCGCCACCATGCCGAACGTCTCGTAGCAGCTGGGCATGCAGACCAGGCGGGCCGCGGCGAGGATCTCGAAGCGGGCCGGCCCGTCGATCCGGCCCAGCCAGTGCAGCCGGTGGGCGATACCCAGGCTTTCGGCGCGGGCGCGCAGGGCGGCCTCGTCCGGGCCGTCGCCGGCGATGACCAGATCGGATCTCGTGTACGCGGCGATCTGCGCATACGCGTCGAGCAGCAGGTCCATGCCCTTCTGCGCCATCTCCAGCCGGCCCAGGAACAGCATGTGGTCGCCGCGCTGCCGAGGCCGGACGTGCCAGGCCACCGGCTCGAGGCCGTTCGGGACAGCCCGCACGTCGGCGCTCGGGTTGCGTGCCCGCAGCTCGCCCGCCAGGTCCTCGCTGACCGCGACCAGCGTGTCGTGCGCGCCGACGCCAAGCCGCTCGATGTGCTGGAACGGCAGGTGGTACTGCTTGGCCTTGTCGGCCGCGAAGAGCCACTGCACAACCCCGACCACGGGGGTACGCGTCAGATAAGGCACGGCGATGCTGGAGAACGGAGCGGCGAAGTCCTCGACGATGACGTCCGGCTGCCAGCGACGTTCCAGGCGGCGAAGGCCGGTGAGCACCGCGCCGAAATAGGCCATCAGCGACGGGAAGTGCCCGGCGCTCAGCGGCCCGAGCCGCGATGCCGGCCGGACTACGCCGTGGGCAGCGTGCCGCCGACGGGGCTGGGTCGGTAAGGCTGGGTCGGCAGGGCTGGGTGGGGGTCCGGCCGGCCGAGGGCCGGCCGGACCCGTTCGGTCAGGCCTGGGCGCAGGCGGCGCCGTTGAGGGTGATCAGCTCCGGTGCCGGGTTCGGGCCGCCGGGGGTGGTGGCGTTGAAGCCGAAGTACACCGTTGCGCCGGGCTGGATGCGCCGGTTCGTGGCGGTGTTGCGGGCCGTCACCGTGGCACCCGACTGCGTCGCCTCGGCCGACCACGCCTCGCGGAGGTGCTGGCCGCCGAGGAAGGCGAAGCGCACCGTCCAGGCGTCGATCGGCTCGGTGCCGGTGTTGGTGACGGTCAGCTGGGCGGTGAACCCAGTCTTGTCCGCCCAGTCGCCGTAGTTGGTGTAACTGGCCCGGCAGGACACCGCCGCCGGCTCGGCCCTGCCCTGGTCGGCCAGGAAGGACGCCACCCAGGCCAGGGCGGAGTTCCAGTTGATGGCGACCTCGTTCGTCGCGTACGACTCGATGTCGTCGACGTAGCAGAACATCGGCTTGCAGCCGGTGAGCAGATCTTTCGCGTACGGGTCGTCCAGCCCGGCGTTCGCGCCGCCGGCCAGCGATCCGGCCGGCGGGTGCGGAAGACTGGCGTCTTTCTCGTGCGCGTAGATCCGGGTGTGCTGGTTCTCCGACGCCTTCTCGCCCCAGCCGGTGACGTAGGACTGGTTCAGCGCGTTGCGGCCGAAGATGTAGTCGACGCCCTGCAGCGCGCCGTCGCGGTACTTCGCCGCGCCGGTCAGGTCGAACGCGGTCGCCAGCACCTGCACGTTGTTCAGGATGTTGCTGTTGCCGCCCCAGAAGTAGCTTCCCGCGTTGCCCGGCATCGGCAACCCGTACGCCTGGGCGGTCAGGGTAGCCAGATAGTTGTCCGCGGCAGTGACCACCGACTGGCGGACCCGCTGCCGGTCGGCGGCCGGCAGGGCGCTGGGCACCGTGGCCAGGTCGAGCCGGCCCAGCGCCGCCGTGCTGGCCCAGCCGAAGCCGGTGGCGGCGAATACGTCGGCGGTGTGGTGCCGGGACGCGGTCACATCGGTCAGGAACGCCGCCTCGCCGGTGGTCAGGTACAGCTCGGCCGCGGCCCAGTAGAACTCGTCGGAGACGTCGTCGTCACCGTACCCGCCACCGCCGCCGCCCAGGTCCTGCGCGATCTTGGCCGGGTTGGCCTTGGCCGCGGCGTACGCGGTGCGGGCCGCGGTCAGCAGCTTGGCCGAGAACGCCGCGTCGTACGGCGCGAACAGCCGCGCGCCCTGAGCGGCGGTGGCCGCCAGGTTGAGCGTTGCCGCGGTCGACGGCGGCTGCAGCTCGCGCTGCTCGGGGTCGTCCTCGGGCTGCATCGGCAGGCCGGTCCAGTTGGCGTCGTGGATCTTGTGGTGGGCCATCCCGGCGAACGGCTTGCCGGCCGGCACCTGCATGCGCATCAGGAACTCGAGCTCCCAGCGCGCCTCGTCGAGGATGTCGGGAACGTCGTTGCCCCGCTCCGGCACCCGCAGCGTGCTGTCCGCCAGCCCGGCGCCGTGCGCGGCGGTGACGGCGGTCTTCGTGCGTTCGAAGCTGCTCAGCAGTTGCTGGACGGCGATACCGCCGTTGACCACGTACTTGCCGTGGTCGCCGGCGTCGTACCAGCCGCCGCGCACGTCGAGCCGGTAGTCGCAGGAGTTGGCCCGGCACGGCACGTCGGTGTCGCCCTTGTTCGGGGCCACGCCCAGGTGCCCGGCCGGGCGGGCGTACTGCTCGCCGACCAGGTCGCCGTCGATCGCGATGCCGCTGCGCTGGATGTAGAAGAACTGCAGGGCGTCCGACCGCAGTTGCTGGTAGACGGTGCTGGAGATGTCGAACGGGTGGCTGGTCTCGCCGTCGGCGACGAGCGTGTAGCCGGTCCCCGCGGTGGCGTAGCCGGAGAAGTCGATGGTGTGGACGTTCTGGCCCGAGGCGGCGTCCACCCCGCGCGGCGTGCTCCGGCCCGACTTGACCACGTCACCGGCGGCGTTCTTGAGCTGCCAGTCCAGTGCGTCGGTGGCGTCGGTGACCAGGGTGGCGTTCTTCGGCCCGCCCGGCAGGTAACCGACCTGGTTCACCCGGACCCGCGGCCCGGTCTCCGGCACGTACGGCGGCTCCGGCTCGCCGCCGATCAGCGACACGTTGTCCAGGCACAGCCGGTACTCCGCGGCGGCCCCGCCGACCTGGAAGGCGACCTGGCCCGCGGTGGTGTCCTCGGACGCGGTGAACGTGAATTCCAGGTGCTGCGAGGTGGCGGTCAGCGCGACGTCGCGGCTGAAGTACGACGTGTACGGCTCGGCCCCGAGCTGGACGGCGGCCCGCACGGTGGCGCCCGGGGTGGCCGTGGCGTCGAACGAGAAGGTGTACGACGCTCCGGCGGTCAACCTGACGTTGTTCTGCCCGATGCCGGCGTCCCAGGGATTGGCCAGCCCCGCGGGCACGGTGGCGCACAGCTGCCCGTCCTCGACCCCGGTCGCCGTGGTGCCGTAGGTGTACCAGCCCGAGGCGCCGTCGGCGAAGTCGCCGTTCTCCACCTGCTCGACGCCGGTCGGCGGTGCGGCGACGTCGCTGGTCAGCGAGACGTCGTCGAGGCAGAAGACGAACGCCTCGGCACCCCCGCCGAGCTGGAACGTCAGCGTGCCGTTGGCCGAGTCCAGGTTGCCGGTGAAGGCGTACTCGAAGGTCTGCGCCTCGGTGGTCAGCGCCACCGCGCGGGACAACGCCGTGGTGTACGGATCCTCGTTGAGCTGCACGTTGGCCCGGACTGTCACCGGCGTACTGGCGTGCGCGCGGAAGCTCAGTGAGTAGGCCGCGCCGGTGACGAGCGGGATGTCGTTGTGGCCGAGGCTGACGTCCCAGGCGTTGGTGGTGCCGGCCGGAACTTCGGCGCAGAGCTCCCCGCCGGTGGCGGAAATCGGCGCGTTCTCGGTGGACCACCAACCGGTCGTCCCGGTCGTGAAGTCGCCGTTGGGAATGTGCTGTGTCGGTTCGGCGGACGCCGGTTGGACGGTCAAGGACATCAGCGCCAGCGTGGCCGCCGCGGCGGCCGCGGTCAGCACGGTGACCCGTCTACGCAGGTATGGAGTCACGGGGGTTCCTTCCCAAGTTTCGCGACGCGGTGGAATCAGTGATGGGAGCGCTCCCAAGAGCCGGTTCATTGTTACCAATGGGTTACCGCTAGTCAATCGACCGGCTTGAATGATCGGTTGCGCAATACCCCGGGAGGGTATAGCTTCTCGGTACGGATACCCGGTTGGGGTATTTCTCCTGGGAGGTTTGCGATGAGCGTCAGCGAGTTTCGGGTGTCGGGGATGACCTGCGCGCACTGCGAGATGTCGGTCCGGGAAGAGGTTGGGCGGGTGCCGGGCGTGGACGCGGTCGAGGTGAGCGCGGCGGCCGGGCGGCTCGTGGTGACCGGCACGGACGCGGGCGCGGTGGTGGACGACCGGCTGGTGCTCGCGGCCGTGGAGGAGGCCGGCTACTCGGCGGAGCGGGTCTCATGAACGCGGCGGGGAAGCTGAGTCTGTTCGCGGCGGGGGTCGCGGTGGTGTTCGGGGCGTCGTTCGCGGTGGGAGCCGTGGTGGTGCCGGACGGCGCGGTCGCGGCGCGGGAAGCGAAGACCGGCAGTGCGGGTCATGACGGCATGGCGGCGGACGGCGAGATGGCAGCGGCGGAGGACGTCCGCGGGCTCGGGGTGGCGGCCGACGGGCTGGTGTTGTCGCCGGTGGAGGCGCCGGCGAAAACGGGCGTGGACGGCGAGCTGTCGTTGCGGATCGTGGACGCGGGCGGCGCGCCGGTGACGGGGTTCGCCACGTCGCACGAGAAGCAGCTGCATCTGATCGTGGTGCGGGCCGACGGCGCGGAATTCCGGCATGTGCATCCGCGGATGGACGCCGCGGGGACGTGGACGGTGCCCTGGCGGTGGACGGCGGCGGGGACGTACCGGGTGTTCGCGGACTTCGTGCCGGCCGGGCGGGCGGACGCCGGCAGCATCACGCTGACCCGGACGCTGCAGATCGGCGGCGCCTATGCCCCGGTCACCCCGCGGCCGCACGCGACCGACGACGTCGACGGCTTCCACGTGGCGATCGACGGTGATCTCACCGCGGGCGCCACGAGCGAGCTGACCGTCACGATCACCCGGGACGGCAAGCCGGTGACGGCGCTGGAGCCGTACCTGGGCTCGTTCGGGCACCTCGTCGCGCTGCGCGAGGGCGACCTCGGTTACTTGCACGTCCACGCGGAGACCGGCGCGACGTCCGGGCCGGCCATCAGGTTCGGTGCGGAGGTTCCGACCGCCGGCCGATACCTGCTCTATCTGGACTTCAAGATCGGCGGAAAGGTGCGCACCGCCGATTTCGTCCTCGACGGAAGGAACGCCCGATGACGCGCGACGGAGGGACTCCGATGCGAACGGCCCAGTTCGTCGAGCTGGAGATCGGCGGGATGACCTGCGCGTCCTGCGCGATGCGGATCGAGAAGAAGCTGAACAAGCTGGACGGGGTCACCGCCACGGTCAACTACGCGACCGAGAAGGCGAAGGTGACGGTGCCGGACGGCTACGACCCGGCGACGCTGATCGCCACGGTGGAGAAGACCGGCTACACCGCCGCGCTCCCGGCCCCGAAAGCTCCAGAGGCGCCCGAGACCCCCGCGGCCGGGGACGGCGAGCTGAGGGACCTGCGGGAGAGGCTGATCGCCGCGGTGGTGCTGAGCGTTCCGGTGATCGCGATGGCGATGATCCCGGCGCTGCAATTCACCTACTGGCAGTGGGCGTCGCTCACGCTGGCCGCGCCGGTGATCGTGTGGGCGGCGTGGCCGTTCCACCGGGCCGCGTGGACCAACCTGCGGCACGGCGCGGCCACGATGGACACGCTGATCTCGATGGGCACGCTGAGCGCGTTCGCCTGCTCCGTGTACGCGCTGTTCCTCGGCACCGCCGGGGAGCCGGGCATGAAGCACCCGTTCGAGCTGACGCTCGCGCCCTCCGACGGCGCCGCGAACCTGTATCTCGAGGTGGCCACCGGGGTGACGATGTTCATCCTGGCCGGGCGCTATTTCGAGAAGCGGTCCAAGCGGCAGGCCGGCGCGGCCCTGCGAGCGCTGCTGGAGCTGGGCGCCAAGGAGGTGTCGGTGCTGCGCGCCGGCGCCGAGACGAAGATCGCGATCGAGGATCTCGCCGTCGGTGACCGGTTCGTGGTGCGGCCCGGCGAGAAGATCGCCACCGACGGGCTGGTCGTCACCGGCACGTCGGCGGTGGACGCGTCGATGCTGACCGGCGAGTCGGTGCCGGTCGAGGTCGGCCCCGGCGATCCGGTCACCGGGGCCACCGTCAACGCCGGCGGCCGCCTCGTCGTCGAGGCCACCCGGGTGGGCGCCGGCACCCAGCTCGCGCAGATGGCCAAGCTGGTCGAGGACGCCCAGACCGGCAAGGCCGAGGTGCAGCGCCTGGCCGACCGGATCTCCGGCGTGTTCGTCCCGATCGTCATCGCGATCGCGGTGGCCGCGCTCGGCGCCTGGCTGGGCGCCGGGTTCCCGGCCGGTGCCGCGTTCACCGCCGCCGTGGCCGTCCTGGTGATCGCCTGCCCGTGCGCGCTCGGCCTGGCCACCCCGACCGCGCTGCTGGTCGGCACCGGCCGGGGCGCCCAGCTGGGCATCTTGATCAAGGGTCCCGAGGTGCTCGAATCGACCCGCGAGGTGGACACCGTGGTGCTCGACAAGACCGGCACCGTGACCACCGGCCGGATGGCCCTCACCGCGGCGCTGCCCGTGCCCGGCACCAGCCGGGACGAGTTGCTGCGCCTGGCCGGCGCCGTCGAGAACGCCTCCGAGCACCCGATCGCCCAGGCCATCGCGAAGGCCGCCACCGGCGCCCTCCCGGCCGTGCACGACTTCGCCAACCTCGAAGGCCGGGGCGTGCGTGGCACCGTCGACGGGCACGAGGTGCTCGTCGGGCGGGAGTCATTGCTGGCCCGGCCGCTGCCGCCCGAGCTCGCCGCGGCCAAGGCGCGGGCCGAGAGCGAGGGCCGGACGGTGGTCGTGGCCGGCTGGGACGGCGCGGCCCGCGGGCTGCTCGTCGTCGCCGACACGGTCAAGCCGACCAGTGCCGAGGCCGTGGCCGGCCTCAACCGCCTCGGGCTGACCCCGGTCCTGCTCACCGGCGACAACAAGGCCGTCGCCGAGCGGATCGCCGCCGAGGTCGGCATCGACCAGGTGATCGCCGAGGTGCTGCCGGGCGACAAGGCCGACGTGATCCGCCGGCTGCAGGCCGAGGGCCGGACCGTCGCGATGGTCGGCGACGGCGTCAACGACGCGCCCGCCCTCGCCCAGGCCGACCTCGGCCTGGCCATGGGCACCGGCACCGACGTCGCGATCGAGGCCGCCGGCATCACGCTGGTCCGCGGCGACCTGCGCGCCGCCGTGGACGCGATCCGGCTGTCCCGCCGCACTCTCGCGACGATCCGGACGAACCTGTTCTGGGCCTTCGCCTACAACGTCGCCGCGCTGCCCGTCGCCGCGCTTGGCCTGCTCAACCCGATGCTCGCGGGCGCTGCCATGGCCTTCTCCAGCGTCTTCGTCGTCGGCAACAGCCTGCGTCTGCGCGGGTTCACCAGCATCACCTGAGGGTTGCGGGTGTTGCGAACGCCACATCGGCCGGGGACGGCCCGCGACAAGCCGTCAAATGCCTCATAGCCTGCCGAATCCGCGCGATTACGCTCTGTGTTGTCGGTCGGGAACATGCCAAAACCGGTGAGTAACAAGAAGACTGTGCAAAATGGTGGCTGTCACGTGGGCGCATGCGTGATTTCCGGTCGTAAGATCGGGGACCGTCCCGATCCGGAAGCCGTCACCTTGAGTGACTGTCCATCATGACCCATACGTCCCGAGAGCGCATCCCATGACGACTAGGCCCCTGCGGCCGGGCGACCCACGACGGCTCGGCGATTACCGCCTGCTCGGCCGGCTCGGCGAGGGCGGCATGGGCACGGTCTTCCTCGGCCGCGACCCGGAGGGCCGGCCCGTCGCGGTGAAGGCGATCCGGCCGGAGCACGCCAACAACTCCGAGTTCCGGGCCCGGTTCCGCAGCGAGGTGGAACGCGCCCGGCAGGTGCCGTCGTTCTGCACGGCCGCGGTCCTGGACGCCGGGACCGACGAGGTCACGCCGTATCTGGTCGTGGAGTACGTGGAGGGACCCAGCCTGCAGGAGGTCGTCGAGGAGCGGGGCCCGATGGCGCCGGGCGACCTGCACAGCGTCGCGGTCGGCGTGGCGGCGGCGTTGACCGCGATCCACGGCGCCGGTGTCATCCATCGCGACCTGAAGCCGAGCAACGTGCTGCTGTCGCTCGGCCTGCCCAAGGTGATCGACTTCGGCATCGCCCGGGCCCTCGAGGCGACCACCAAGCACACCCGGCCCGGCCGGTGGGTGGGCACGGTCGATTACATGGCGCCCGAGCGGCTCGACCCCGACGTCGGCCCGATCACGCCCGCGGCCGACATCTTCGCGTGGGGCGGCGTGATCGTCTTCGCCGGCACCGGGCGCAACCCGTTCTACGGCGACACGCCGGTGGCGACCGCCGCGCAGATCCTCACCAAGGCGCCCGAGCTGCGCGGCGTGCCCGCGTCGCTGGTCGAGCTGGTCAGTCAGGCGTTCGCCAAGGACCCGGGCGACCGGCCGACCGCCAACGAGCTACTGCAGAAACTGCTCGCGGTGAACGTCCCGCACACCGGCCCCAAGCCGAGGCGTACGGGCGGCCGGTTCGACTCGCGCGAGCTGCTCGAGCACGTGATCGCCGAGGGCCCGCAGCCGGCGCCCGCCACGCTCATCGGCCCGGCGCACTTCAACGGCTCGGCGGACTACAACGGCCGGGACCAATTCCATAACCCGGCGGAATACAACGGGTCGGCGAAAGCCAACGCATCGGCGAAGGCCGGCGGTCGATCACCGAGCCGGAGCGACCGGGCGCCAAGGCGTGGCGACCGGTCGCCGAAGAGGCGCGCGACCTCGGCCACCCGCCTGGTGACCCGCCCCTTGACGTACGCGATCGGCGCTTTGATGCTGGCGTCGGTCGCCGTCGCGACCGTCGCCTATGCCCGGACGAACGGCGACCAGGAGCCGGCCAAGGACCCCGGCCCGCAGACCAAGGTCGCCACCGCGACCACCTCGGCCCTGCGCGGCCCGTCCTTCGCCGACCCGCTGACCGCGCCGGGCCGGTTCCGGGAGACCGTCGCCGAGTCCGGCAGTTGCACCTATCGCGGCGGTCAACTACGCGCCCACGTCAAGGGCAGGTCGACCTTCCAGTGCCCGGGGCCGGAGGACGCGTTCACCGGCAACCAGTCGATTTCCGTACGCGTGGAACTGGCCTCCGCCGACGCCTGCGCGATGGTCTGGTTCCGCTATCACGGGGACCGGGGGTATCAGCTGACCGCCTGCGCCGACCACGTGGAGCTGGAGGAGCTGAACGGGGCCCTGCTGAACTCGCTGGGCCGGACCTCGTCCACCGCCCTGACGCCAGGCACGCCGCACGATCTCGACATCGTCATCTCCAACCAGCACGCCGTCGTCAGCGTCGACGGGAACGGCGGCCTCGTGGAGGGCGCCGTGACCGACCCCGACCTCGCCACCGGCCGCATCCAGCTCGGCGTCACCAATACCGGCGCGGGCAGCGCCGCCGAGGTCTCGTTCGCGAACATCGAAGCCCGCACCGGCTGAGCCGGGCGTCGTTCACCGCGAAAGGACTCCGAAACTATCGGAAAGTCGTCGCAAGTTTGCGTTGACTAACTTCACGGTGTGTATCGACAATGGGACTCGCCCGGGCGGCGCGGCAGTGGGTGGCCGCGCCGCCCGAGCCGCAAAGACGCGACTGGCCGTTGCCGGACCCGCCGCCGGCGCGGAGCGTCGAGGGCATGGAGATTCTGCTCATTCACGGCCACCCGTTCGACCACACGCTCTGGGAGCCGCAGGCGGCGGCGCTGCGCGCGGCCGGCCACGACGTCATCACTCCCGACCTGCGCGGCTATGGCGCCGCACCACCCATCGGCGAGATAACGTATTTGTCCGATTTCGCGGCGGACCTCGCGGCGACGCTGCGGACGGATCGGGCGATCATCGGCGGCGTCTCGATGGGCGGCCAGATCGCCATGGAGTTCTACCGCCAGTACCCCGACCGCGTCGCCGGCCTCATCCTCTCCGACACCTCACCCGTCGCCGAGACCGAGGAGGGCAAGAAATCCCGCCGCGACCTCGCCGACCGGCTGCTGGCCGAGGGCATGGCGGGTTACGCCGACGAGGTCCTCGACAAGATGATCACGCCGGCCCACGTCGAGGAGCTGCCCGAGGTCGCCGCCCACGTCCGGCGGATGATGCTCGCGACCTCGCCCCGGGGTGCGGCGGCGGCGCTGCGCGGACGGGCCGAACGGCCCGACTACCAAAAAGACCTTTCCCGCGTACGGGTACCGACGCTGATCCTGGTCGGCGCCGAGGACGCCTACACGCCCATCGCCGACGCCGAGCTGATCCGGGATCTCATCCCCGGCAGCGAGCTCATGATCTTCGAGAAGACCGGCCACCTGCCCGGCCTGGAACGCTCCGCCGAGGTCAACGCGGCCCTGCTGACGTTCGTCTCCGCACACTTCCCGGCCCCGGCGTGATCGACGTCATCGTGGTAGACCAGGACGGGCGGGGTATCGCAGCGTCCGACGCGAAAGGACAGCGACATGGCTAGAGACGATCTCACCACCGAAGCGGCCGAGGGCAGCCGCGACCGCCGGTTCCACGGCGGCTCGCCCGACCGCCTGGACGACGACGAGCTGGCCCGCCGTACCGGGGCCGAGCGGGCGGAAGCCGGGTCCGCCGACTACGACCCCGACGACGTGCCGCCCGCCACCGACGACCCGGTCCCGTTCGACCCGGCGTTCGACCAGGTCGAGCAGGACATCGAGAGCGTCGCCGCCCGCCAGGAGGCGGAGGGCGAGACGACCCCGCTGAGCGAGGACAACCCGTTCCCGCCTACGCGTTATGCGGAGTGACTGAGCAGACCGTTCAGCTCGCCGTAGGGGATGGAGTCGGCGATTGACGCGTACGTGCCGGAGGTGAGCGCCTCCCGCACGGCGCGCCGCACCACGGCGTAGGCCGCCTCGGCGATGCCCGAGCCCAGACTCACCCGGGCCACGCCGAGCGCGGCCAGCTCGGCCACCGTCGGCGCGCCCGGCCAGACCAGGATGTTCACCGGCGCCGGGATCTTGGCGACCAGCGCGCCGATGACCTCCGGGTCGATCGCGCCGGGCACGAAGATGCCGTCCGCCCCGGCCGCCAGGTACGCCTCGGCACGGGCCACCGTGTCGGCGAAGTCGGGGTTGCCGCGCAGGTAGTTGTCGATCCGCGCGTTGATGAACAGATCGTCGCGGGGCGCCGCCTCGCGGGCCGCGGCCAGGCGGGCGACCATCTCGTCAACGGGGCGCACGGAGTCCTCGAGATTCACCCCCGCGGCGCCGGCCGCGACCACGCCGCGGATCGTCGCGGCGACGCCCCCCGGGTCGTCGCCGAAGCCCGACTCGATGTCGGCGGTCACCGGCACGGAGACGGCGGCGGCCACGCGCCGGACCGCGGCGACCGCTCCCTCCCGGTCGAGGACGTCGCCATCCGGGGCGCCCAGGCTCCAGGCGACGCCGGCGCTGGTGGTGGCGACGACCGGGGCGCCCGCCGCCTCGGCGACGCGGGCACTGGCCACGTCCCAGGCGTTGGCAAGCACCAGTGGCGAGCCCGGGACGTGCAGGGAACGAAGAAGTGCGGCGTGTTCGGTCACGGCATCAGTCTTCGCGATGGATCCGCCGGAGCGTAAGGTTTCAGCTCGGGCTAAATCCACGGAGGCGGCATTGGCCACGATCGGCCTGTCGGCGGCGGCCGCGACCCGCATCCGTTTCGCCGTGAGCTGCCTGTGGGAGGTGCTGGCGAGCGTCCGCATCCTCCGCGACCCCGGGGTGCCCGAGGTGCATCGGCGCTGGGCCGCGCGGGCCCGGGCCGGCGTCGACGAGGGCGGCCTGCTGTGGAGCCTGGTGGCGCCGAGCGGCGGTTACACGCCGGACTTCCTGACCCCGCCGCCCAGCGGGCTGGCCGGCGACCTCGAACGCGAGCTGGCCGGCCTGCGCGTCACGCCGCCGTCGGTCGTCCGCGCCCAGCTCGAGCTGGCCGGTGTCGAGAGCCCGCTGCGCGACGACCCCGCGGCCGGCCTGCGCCGCCTGGCCGACGAGATCGCCGCCTACTGGTCGGTGGCGATCGCGCCCGATTGGCCCCGCATGCGCGCCGTGCTGGACGCCGAGGTCCAGCGCCGGGCCCGCCGCCTGGCCGAGACCGGCAGCGCCGCCGTCCTCGACGACCTGCACCCGAGCGTGACCTGGCGGAACGGCGAGCTGACCATCGACCAGCCGCATTGCCGGGCCGACGACGTCCCGGACGGCGCCGGCCTGATCCTGATCCCGTCGGTCTTCGTCTGGCCCGCGGTGCTCACGGTCACGGCCGGCGAGATCCCGCAGCTCGCCTATCCCGCGCGCGGCGTGGCCACGCTGTGGGAGCGCTCGTCCCGCGAGCCGGACGCGCTGACGGCGCTGCTGGGCCGGGGCCGGGCCCGCCTGCTGACCGAGCTGGCGACGCCGCTGTCCACCACGGAGCTGTCGCGCCGCACCGGCATCACTGCTGGCGGGGTCTCGCAGCACCTGACGACGTTGCGGGCGGCCGGCCTGGTGGTGACCCACCGGCAGGGTCGCTCGCTGCTGAACACCCGCACCGCGGTCGCCGAAGCCCTGCTGTCCGCCGCGTCATAGCGGCCCGGCTGTCCGCCGCCTCATAGCGGCCCGGCTGTCCGCCGCCTCATAGCGGCAGCACCACCGGGGTCGGTGTGCCGGCCACGCAGGTGACGGTCATGCGATACCGGGTCGGCGTGCCCCGGAACGCGACCGAGGCGGTGAGCGCCGGCCCCGGCTCGACGTTCTCGGCCGTGAAGCCCGGCTTCGCCGCCCAGTGTGTCAGCGTCGCCTTGCCCCCGCCGCAGGTCGCCAGCACGAAGCCGCCCGGCGAGTCGAGCCGCTTGCCCTCGGGAGCGGCCGAGCCCGCGGCGGACGGGCTGGGTTCCGCGCCGGGGTCGTCGCCCGCGCCGGGCGCCGACCCGGCCGGCGAGCCGCCCGGGCTCACCGAGGCGCTCGGCTCCGTGGCCATCGACGGGCGCACCGGCACGCCGGCCGCGGCGGAGTGCGTGACGCCGCCGCCGTCGATCGCCGCGGGCGCCCCCAAACCGCTGCTCACGCTGGGTGCCGCCGATGCCGTCCCGGCCGCAGTGGGCGTCGAGCCCTCCCGTCGCGATGGCCCGCCCAGCGCCATCCCGATCAGCGCCGCGATCACCACGGCCAGGATGGCCGCGATCAGCAACACCCGCCCACGCTGCCCCAAGAACCCCGGCATGCCGCCGGCATCGTCGTGGTCGTCCTCCCCATCCGGTACGCCCGGAGCACCACGTCCCCACTTCGCCGGGGAATCCCATCGCGCCCCCGGCACGGTCTCGCCGAGCGTCCCCACCCGCAGGTTCCCGGACGTACGCGCCGGCCCGATCGCCCGCCCCGCGTTCCGCCGCGGGCCGACGCCGGCCGCGGCGCCGCCAAGGTCGCCCGCCCCACCGCGGGCACCCGCCGGTCCCGCGTGGCCGCCTGCTCCCGATCCCGCACCGCCGCGGGCGCCCGGGCCTTCGTTGACGCCGCGCTCACCCTCGCGGGAACTCCCCGCGCCCGCCAGCAGCTCGGTCCGGGCGTTGACCGGCCGCCGCCCCGCAGCGGCCTTTCCCTCGGCATCCTCCGCCATGCCGCCACCGGCCGACGCATCGCCGGAAGCCGCCCCACCCGAAGCCGCCGCACCCGAAGCCGCCGCACCCGAAGCCGCCCCACCCGAAGCCGCCCCACCCGCCCCGCCCGGAGCGGCCCCGCCCGAAGCCGCACCCGCGGCCGCCCCGCCCGCGGCCGCCCCGCGCGAGGCCGTTTCGCCGGTCCCCTTGTCGCGGCGAGACCACACCGACGTCTCGGCGTCGAGGTCATCGGGAGCGTCGGGGTCGTCGGGGTCGTCGGGTCCGTCGAGGTCGTCGGGAGCGTCGGCTCGGCGTTCGGCCGGCGACGGGACCCGCGGCGGCGGAGTGCCCGCTCCCCCGCGTACGGAATCGGAAAAATCCGCGGCCTCGGCCGCGTCCGCCAGAATGGACGAAACCTCGCTCGCGCTCGGCCGGGCCTCGGGATCCTTGCCGAGACACCGGTCGATCAGGTCGCGCACCGGTCGCGGCACGCCCGGCACCGGCGGCAACGGCGCCGGATCGAGATAGACGTGGGCGCGCAACATCTGGGTCGTGCTCTCCACCGACCACGGCGACTCGCCGGCGAGCAGGCGGTAGAGCAGCACGCCCAGCGCGTACACGTCGGACGCCGGCACGATCAGCTCGCCGGTCAGGCGCTCGGGCGCGAGGTACGCCGGGGTCCCGACCAGCATCTCCTCGGGCGACGCCGGACCGGCCGCGGCCGCGATGCCGAAGTCCACGACCTTCGCGCCGGCCGGCGTGACCATGATGTTGGCCATCTTGATGTCGCGGTGCACCAGGCCACGGTCGTGGGCGGCGGCCAGCGCGGCGGCCACCTCGCCGCAGATGCGGAAGACCGTGCGCGGGGGCAGCTTGCCGGCCGAGACCCGCTGCTGCAGGGTCGGGCCGTTGACCAGCTCCATCACCACGTAGGGCGTGCCCGTGTCGACGGCTTCGCCGTAGTCGTAGACCTGCGCGATGTTCGGATGCGACAGCGTCGCGGCCGCGCGCGCCTCGTCCCGGATGCGGGCGCGCGACTGCGGATCGCCGGCGTAGCGCCCGGCGAGGAGCTTGACAGCAACCGGCCGCCCGAGCACTTCGTCCCGGGCGCGCCACACCACCGCCATGCCACCGCTGCCGAGTTCATCGAGCAATTTGTAGCGGCCGCCGAGCGTTTGCCGAACCTCCACCGTGGCAGTGTGCCCGTCCGGCCGCGAAATCGCACATCGCCACCACTCGAATGCCATTCACATTCATCGCGGATTACGCCCACGCGGCACCGGGCCGGCGACGATCTCAGGCGGGGTGCTGCATCCACCATTCCGTGAATTGCCGGGCCTGGCCGAGATTGTCGAGCCGCAGCACCCACAGGTTGCTGAACGTCTTATCCGGATATCTCGTGGTGGCCCCGATGATCGCCAGATCCTCGGTGATGATCAGCGGATGCCACTCGAACGTGGTGGCGCCGGGTTTGTCGCCGTGGGCCCGCCAGCCCTCGACAATCGCCTCGCGCCCCACCCACGGGGTCGCGAACGGCTCGGTGAAATACGCGGCGTCCTCGGCGAAAAGATCGGCTATGTCGTGCGGATCATTGAGGGTTATTCATCGCGTGCCCTCCCAGGGTCGTGATCACGATATGCCAGGCGGTTGAACTCGGTCAGCGCCCCGTTCCACAGCAGGTCGCTCACCTGGCTCAGGACGATCGAGACGAGCCGCTCGCGCGGATCGTTGAACCAGGCCGTCCCGTAGCCGCCGGCCCACCCGTACCGCCCGGCCGCGGACACCTCGTCGTCGGCGACCGTCACTGCCAGGCCGTAACCCCAGCCGCTGCCGCCAAGGATGAAGCCGCCGCTCTCGATCTGGGCGGGTGTCAGATGGTTGCCGGTCATCGAGGCCACGGCCTGCGCCGACAACAGCCGGGTGCCGCCGTGCACGCCGCCGTCGAGCAGCATGCGGGCGAAGGCCAGGAAGTCGTCGGCCGTCGACACGAGCCCGCCCGACCCGGACGGGAACGCCGGCGGCCGGCTCCACACCTCGGGGCCGGTGCTGGTGCGCTCGCTCAGCACGCCGGTCGCCGGGTCGGTCATGTACTGCCCGGGCAGCGCGGCGGCGCGATCGGGCGGCAGCCAGAAGCCGGTCTGTGTCATGCCGAGCGGCGCGAACACCCGGTCGTACAGAATCTCGGCGAGCGGGCGGTCGTCGGCCCGGGCCAGCAGGGCGCCGAGGATGATCGTGCCGGCGTTGTACATCCACTTGTCGCCGGGCTGGTGGATCAGCGGGAGCGACCCGAAACGGCGGACCCACTCGTCGGGACCGTGCGGGGTGCGCGGCTCGGGCTCGGCCAGCGCCAGGCCCAGCTCGCGCCACGCCTCGACGATCGGCCACGGCGGGTCGATCGTGTCGCCGTCGAGGATGAAGCCGAAGCCGAGCGTGAAGGTGAGCAGATCTTCGACCGTGACCGGGCGGGCGGCCTCGACCGTGTCGTCGAGCGGGCCGTCGGGGCGGCGCAGCACGCGCTGGCCGGCGAGCTCGGGCAGCAGCTTGGCGACCGGCTCCTCGAGGTCGAGGCGGTCGTCCTCGGCGAGCATGAGCGCGGCCGCGGCCATCACCGGTTTGGTCATCGACGTGATGCGGAACGGCGTGTCGCGCCGCATCGGGACGTCGCCGCCGAACCGGGTGACGCCGACGGTGTGCACCGTGACGTCGTCGTCGCGGGCGACCAGCGCGACCACACCGGGGAACTCGCCGCGCCCGACCCGGGCGGCGATCGCATCGCGGAGAGGTGAGCTCATGGGGACAGCCTGCCAGCACCCACCGACATTTTCCCGGGGCGAAGGCCGGGCCTAGGGTCACCGGCATGGATCAGAACTGGCGGCATCTCCCGTCCCCGGCCCGGCCGATCGCGTCCGCCACGACCGCCGCCGTCGACGCGGCCCAGCGTCGCGACGAGGAGGCCCTGACCGGCGCCGTGGACGACCTGGCCGGGCTCGATCCGGCACCGACCGGGCTGGTGCTGGGCACGCTCATCCGGTTGCTGCTGGAGCAGACCCATCCCGACGGCCTCGACGGCGAGGCGGTTCGCGCCGTGCTCGAGCATGCCGTCCGCGAGTCCGCGGCGTGGCAGCCCGAGGTCGACCCGCACGTGGTGTTGCTGCTGCTGGCGGGCGCGCTGGGGGTCACCGGCGAGGACGACGGCGCTCCCCCGCCCAAGCCCGGGGTGCTGGCCCGCCACGCCGCGCTGCTGGCCGCCGACCTGCTCGGCCCGCGCCCGGTCGCGCCGCAGCTCACGGCCGCCTTCACCGAGATCCAGCGCGCGCAGCTCAACGACTGAGCACGCCGACTGCTCACGGGCGGCTGGGCGGCCCGGGCCGCGCGAGCCGCAGCAGACCGAACCCCAGCACCCCGCCCACGGCATTGGCGACCAGGTCGTTGACGTCGACCGTACGCAGGCCGTCGAGCGTGAGATTGATGATCAGCTGGGCGGTCTCGATGCTCAGGCTGGCGGCGACCGAGCACGCCAGCACCCGCCAGAACGAGCCCACCCGCGGCACGCAGACCGGCAGCAACACCCCGAACGGCACGAACATCACCACGTTGAGCAGGAAGCTCGGCGCGTCCACCGCGAACGGCACGAGCTGCAGCGGCGTCCAGGCGGACTCGCCCAGATAATCCGTGGGATCGGGCGAGAAATCGGGCGGAATCGTCAGGGCGAGGACACCCAGGACGTACCCGATGAGCAGGGGTGTCGCGAAGCGCCGCACGTCTCCAACCTAGCCAGAGCCGCAGTAACCCCGGTCACCGGACGAGCGACTCCGCAAGCATCGCGCGCCGGTCCTCGCGGCCCTGCGGGCGTCCACACCGTCCCCGCCGCCCGAAGTCAGCGCGGCGAGACCTGGTCACGCGCCGCGCGGCGCGTACATGATGACGGCCACCCCGGCCAGGCACAGAACCGCCCCGATCAGGTCATAGCGGTCCGGCCGGAATCGGTCGGCGACCATCCCCCAGACGAGTGAACCCGCCACGAACACCCCGCCGTACGCGGCAAGGATCCGCCCGAAGTGCGGGTCGGGCTGCAGCGTCGCGACGAAGCCGTAGGCGCCGAGCGCGACCACCCCGGCCCCCGCGAACAGCAGCCCACGATGCTCCCGCACACCCTGCCAGACCAGCCAGGCCCCGCCGATCTCGGCGAGCGCGGCCAGCACGAACAGCCCGATGGAACGCAGCACGGTCACGTGCCGCATTCAACACGAAAGCCGGCCTCAGGCGGGCACAGCCCCATCCGCGCGGGCGCGGAGCCACCTGGGGCGGGCGCAGGCACCCGGAGACGTGGCCGCTCGCTCAGGAGGGGCGCAGGCCCACCGAGGTGCGCGGCTGCGGCGGCTCGGCGCAGCCCAGGAGGCCCACCAGGCCCGAGACCCACAGTTGGCGGTACACCGTCGGGCTGGGGTGGCTGACCACCAGCTTGACGCCGCTGGCGGCCGCCGTGTGGAAGCAGGCGACGAGGATGCCGATCCCGATGCTGTCGATCAGCATCACCCTATGCAGGTCGAGGCAGATCTTGCCCGGCGTGCTGCTGGTCAGGACGTCATTCACGGCGTCCCGCATCACGTGGGCGTTGTCCAAGTCGATCTCTCCGCTGGGCGCGATCTCGACGGTGCCATCGGCCAACTGGCGGGTGGTGATCGGCAGATACACGGCTGCCCTCTTCCTGGCGTCGAGCGGGCCGACGCCGAACCCTACCGCGTGGAGGCGCACACCGGCCCGAAACGCCCAGACCTGACGTCGGACGAATCGCCCGTGCGCCGCTTCTCCCACCGCGTTCCTACAACAATCCGCTGGTCTGCAAGTTACGCCACGTAGGCGCGGAACGCCAGAGTAGTTCATATGGCCTGAATGTGCTGGAACGGTCAGCGCCCAGCGGCAACGTTGACGAGCCCGGTGGCGGGCCGAATACTCACAGTATGCGATGGAGTGCGCTTCGGTATGGATGACTTCTATTCGAGATCCGGCCCGGCGTACTCCGAAGTGCCCGACATTGTCCACTTCAGCAGCGTCGATATCGACCAGGCCCGCTCGGTGCTCAATCGTTTCTACTACCCGGTGGCGGTCGGCACGCCGGAGGGCGCCGAGGGTTTCGGCCTGGGCGTCGAAGTGATCCAACTCGGACCCCTGACGGTCGGACAAATCAGCTTCGCGGGGCCGGTCAGCCTGGTGGTGGCCGAGCTGGACGCCTATCACGTGAGCATGCCCACCACGGGACGCATGCAGGCCCGGCACGCCGGGCACGAGGTGGTGGCCGGCCCGTCCACCGGGGTCGTCTTCGGACCCGGCAACCCGGTCTACACCATGCACGACGCGAACTCGGCCGAGCTCGCCGTGAAGATCGAACGGGACGCGCTCGAGCAGGAGCTGGCCGGCCTGCTGGGCCGGCCGGTACGGGGTCCGATCGACCTGCCGCCGGCCATCGACCTGTCCGGCGGCCTCGGGCACAGCTGGAGCCGTCTCGTGCGCCTGATGCGCGACGAGCTCGAGCACACCGAAAGCCTGATCTATCAGCCGCTGATCGCCGAGCAGCTGCGCAGCAGCGTGCTGAGCGGCCTGCTGCTGAGCGTCCCGCACCGCTACCACGACGAGCTGACCGGCCCGGTCGGAGCGGGCCCGCCGCGGGCCATCCGGCGCGTGGTGGACGCCATCCACGACGAGCCGGAGAAGCCGTTCACGGTGGCCGACCTGGCCGCCATCGCCGGGATGAGCGTGCGGTCGCTGCAGGAGGGCTTCCGGCGGCACATCGGGTGCACGCCGATGGCATACCTCCAGAGCGTCCGGCTGCTCCGGGCGCACGAGACGCTGCGCCGCGCCGACCCGCTGCGCATGACGGTGGCCGCGGTCGCGCACCGCTGGGGCTTCGCCCACCTCGGCCGCTTCGCGTCCGCCTACCGCACCCGCTTCGGCGAGGCCCCGTCGGACACCCTGCGACGCTGCGGCTGACCGATCCGCCTGCCGCTCGGGGGCCGGCTGCCGCTCGGGGCCGCCTGCCGCTCGGGGCCGGCTACTCGCCGGGGTCGCTACGGCGGGGCTGGGGCACGCCGTCCGCCCGCGGCACGCTGGGGGTCGCCCCGAACAGGTGACCACGCGACGGCGTCCACTCGCGCCACGGCCCGAGCCGGCGGGGCACCGCGACCAACTCGCCGTCCCCGGCAGCGCGCTGCTCGCGCAGATAGGCCACCACCCGGGCGGACGCGGCGCCCGCGTCCTCGGCGATGCTCAGCAGCAGCCGGCGCGCCTCCTCGGCCGCCGGATCGTACGGATCCAGGCCGGGCACCTCGCCGGCCGGCCGCCGCAGCACCGCCGCCATCCCGGCCAGTGCCTGCATCACGTCACATGCGTCCCGTTCCGCGTCGGACAGGCTCGTCACGCGTCTCCCCCTCACCCAACACGACTGGCCGGTCGCGGCGGGGTGCGTCCCCGCCCGGTCCGTCCTCACACGTGCCAGCGAAAATGTATTCGGCTCGCTACTGAGCGTCCATCCGTAACGCGCAAGTCCTGTCCAGTTAGCGCTCAGTTTGACCCACCGACGAGTCGATCGTCCGATTCCGTCGCATGGTCACGCCGCGCCCGACGGGGTATGAGATGGAAGAGGCCAACCATGGAGGATGAGATGACCGACGAGATTCGCCCGCCGCTCGAGGAGACCGAGGAGGTGGCGGACGCGATCGAGGACGACGTGGCCGTGGACGCCTTCATCACCGGCGGCGGCGCCGACCGGGACAACCCCGACTTCCTGCAGCCGGGCGAGGAGCCCAACTGGCGCACCGGCGCCGACCAGCAGTGGGATCCCGAGGACGTGGCCGTCGCCGAGGGCCGCGACCCGACGCCCGAGAACGTCGAGCGCGCCCGCAAGGAGATCGAGCGCGACGGCCCCGCGACCATCGAACGCATCGTGCCATAGAAAAATCGTGCCGTAGAAATTCGCCTACAACCGGTTCCGCCCGAACCCCGTCTACTGGGAAGACCACTGACGGAGGCGGGGGATGGCGAGCGGAACCGATGAGGCGTACCTGGCGTACGTCAACGGCCGGACCGGCGCGCTGCGCCGGATGGCGTTCCTGCTCTGCGGCAACGAGCACCAGGCCGACGACCTCGTGCAGGAAACCATCACCAAGCTGTACGCGCGCTGGCCGCGCATCTCCGCGGTGGAGAACCTCGACGCGTACGTGCACACCATGATGGTGCGCGCCTTCCTGGACGAGAAGCGCCGCGGCTGGTGGCGGGTGTTGCTCGGCTCGCCGCCGGACCGCGCGGCGCCGGTCGCCGGCGCCGCCGAGGACCGCACCGTCCTGCGCGCCGCCCTCGCCAAAGTGCCCCCGCGCCAGCAGGCCGTCCTGGTGCTGCGCTTCCTCTGCGACCTCGCGGTGTCCGAGGTGGCCGAGATCCTCGGCTGCTCGGAGGGCACGGTCAAGAGCCAGACCTCGCACGGTCTCACCGCTCTCCGCAAGATCCTCGGTGAGCGGGTTCCCGCGCCCCGTCAGGGAGGCGCGCGATGAACCACGACCACGACGGCACGGAGGTGGCGATGAACGACGAGTACGGCGCCCTCCTGCTGGCCCCGCTGAAGACCGAGCCGGCCGGGCCGCCCGCGATCGACGTGCGCCGCGCCATGCTGCGAGGCGCGCGAATGCGCCGGCGCCGCCGGTGGTTCGGCGGCGGCTTCCTCGCCGCGGCCGGCGCGGCCCTGCTCACCGGCGGCCTGCTGCTGGCGCCGGCCAACGACAAGGACAAACCCCCGGTAGTCCTGCCGCCGGATCCGCCCGTGCCGACCTCCTGCACCGTGTCCCGGCTCGACCTGGGTGGCCACCGCAGCGCCGAGATGATGGCCGGCGATCACACCGGGCGCTGGCATGTCGGCACCGCCGACCCCGCGCCCAGCAGCCTCAACGGGGTCCTCGTCTGGCACGACGGCAAGCTGGTCGACGACGTCCCGGCGCCCTCGAAGACGGCCCGCGAGTTCGCTCTCGTGGACGTCAACGCGTCCGGTGTCGCGGTGGGCGCGGCGAACTCGGCGCGGGACCCCGCGTACGCGTACACGGACGGAAAGCTTGTCCCGCTCAAGGGCGGGACCGGGGCCGAAGCGATCGGCATCAACGACGACGGGGTCATCGCCGGCACGATCAAGGTCGGGGACCGGAGCGTCCCCGCCCGCTGGCGGTCGATCGACGCCGAGCCCGAGGAACTGCCCGCGCCGGCCGGCCCGGGTTCCGTGCGGGTCTGGGGCATCAGCCCGGACGGCACGATCGTGGGCGAGATCGGCCCGAGCGGCTACCTCTGGTTCCCCGACGGCAGCGGCCGGCCGATCGGCGCGCCCCCCGGCTCCGCGTCGGTCTCCGGCGCGGCGGGGCCGGCCTCCGCGGCGCCTGGGCCGGCCTCGTTCATGCCGAACGGGTTCGCCTTCGGCTGGGTCTACGGCGAGGCGGTCAACACGAATCCGGGCGGCACCTACCGGTACGAGCCGATGAGCGAGACCTGGCAACTCGTGACCAGAGAGACCGCCCTGGCCCAGCTCGACCCGGGTGGGCGTACGGGATTCAAGTCGATCGCCCAGGACGAGCCCGCCGTCTTCGTCGGTCGAGCGGTGCTCAAGCTGCCGAACGACCCCGAGCTCGGCAAGGCCGGACTGGGCTCGGTCTCCATCAACGCGGTCAGCGACGACGCGCATGTCATCGGTGGCACCGCGATCAGCCCGATCGCCGACAGCAGCAAGCCGTTCGCGCCGGTTATCTACCGCTGCCGATAGCCACCACGCGGCCGGTGGTGATCGCCTCCTGGCAGGCCGCCAGGACGGCGGTCACTTCCGCGCCGAACCGCACGTCGACGTCGGACTTCGGCCCGCCGCCGGCCGCCGCGATCAGCTGGTCGATGGCCCGGCCGAGGGCCTGGTCGGCCCGCCACTGCGCCTCCGGCACGCGGCGCGGATCGCCCTCGCCGAAGAAGATCGCCTCCTGGCGTACGGCGCCGGGCGCGCCGTCCACGCTCAGCGTGAGCATGGTGATCGCGCCGCTGGCGTGGCGCAGCAGCGCGTGCGACATGTCGTGCGGCCCGGCCATCGCGGTCACCTCGGTCACCGGGCCGAGCACCGGCAGCACCAGGGCGAGCGCGTGCGGCCCGACGTCCCAGAGCCCGCCCTTCTCCTTGCGCCACGGCGACTCGCCGAACGGGCTGCCGGTGGTGAAGATCGAGCCCACATGCTCGACGCGCGCCTCCCGCCAGCCGCCGAGCTCGACGGTCTCGGCGAGGAACTCGCCGGTCACCGGCACGAGCCGGCGGGTGAAGAAGACCACCGACGCCAGCCCGCGCTCCTCGGCCGCCGCCGCGATCTCGTCGGCCGCCGCGGGCTCGAACGCCACCGGCTTGTCGAGCAGCAGATGCCGGCCGGCCCGCGCCGCCCGCAGCGCGATCGGCGCCTGCACGTCCGGCGGAAGGGCGATGGCGACGGCGTCGACGTCACCGAGGAGGTCGTCGATCTCGCCGTACGCCTTGGCCCCGTGCTCGGACGCGAGCGCGGCCGCCTTGCCCGGATCGCGCCCCCAGACCCCGACGAACTCCACGTCCCGGTGGTCGGTCAGCGCCGGCGCGTGCGCCAGGCGAGCCCATGGTCCCGTGCCGAACAATCCGAAGCGCATGGTCCGCAAGCTATCAGGCATCCGGCGATCAGTACGCTGTGCCGGGTGAACGGTCCCCTGTCGGTCGCGACGATCGTGGTCGCCCTCGTCCTGGCGGCGTGGTTCCTGCTGCGCGCCGCGCTCAACCGTGCCCCCGGCCGCGCCGAGCTCATCGCCACCGGCGTGCTGGGCGTGCTGGTCGCCGTGCTCGTCGTGGTCGCGGTCGTCGGCCTCTTCGACGGCTCCCGCCCGTCCGAGACGGCCACCTTCGCCGGCTACCTGATCACCACGATCGCGTTCGCCCCGGTCGCCCTCTACCTGGCCAAGATGGAGCCGACCCGCTGGGGCAACCTGATCCTCGGCGTGGCCTGCCTGGTCCTGCCGGTCCTGGTGCTGCGGTTGCAGCAGATCGCGTCGGTGACCGGTGCCTGACTCACCCACCCCCGCGCGCACCCGCCCGGCCGACTCCGCGCTGAACACCGGCTTCGGCCGCGTGCTGCTGTTCGTCTACGCACTGGGCGCCCTCTCGGCCAGCGCCCGCGGGCTGGTCCAGGTGGTCACCCACTTCGACGAGGCCCCGCTGGCCTACCTGCTGTCGGCCTTCGCCGGCCTGGTCTACCTGGTCGCCACGGTCGGCCTGGCGATCGGCGGCGAGCGCGGGCGGCGCATCGCCCTGGTCAGCTGCACCATCGAGCTGATCGGCGTCCTCGTGGTCGGCACCCTGAGCATCACCGACGCGGTCGCCTTCCCCGACGACACGGTCTGGTCCCACTACGGCAGCGGCTACGGCTACGTCCCGCTGATCCTGCCGTTCCTCGGCCTGTGGTGGCTGTGGCGGCACCGCCCCCGCCCCGGCGACCACCCGAGCCAGGGCTGACCGCAGCCAACTCGGCGCAGCCGCTTCCTCTCGGTGAGCAGAGCAAAGGGCCGCGCCGAGTACCTGCTGGCGGGTAGCGAACTTCTCCGGCTGGCCGCAATGCCGCGGCGGGACGAGCGGACGAGCATCGATCCGAGAAGCCGCCTTCGAAGGGACCGGACCGATGACCGATCATGTGATGCACGCGGGCTCCCGAGTGGCCCTGCGCGAAACCACCATGGCGCAGCGCGCGCTCGCCGCGGTGACCGCGGTGCTGCTCGGCGTGGACGCGTACGTCCACCTGCACGACGCCGCCCAGTACGACCAGTTCAAGTCCTCGGTGATGAGTGAGGGCACGCTGTTCCGGATCCAGGGGATCGTGGCCATCGTGGTCGCGCTCGCGGTGCTGATCTGGCCCCGCGTGCTCACCTGGGCGATCTCGCTGCTGGTCTCCGGCAGCGCGGCCGTGGCGGTGTTCCTGTACACGTACGTCAACGTCGGCCAGCTCGGGCCGATCCCCAACCTGTACGAGAACACCTGGCACGAGCCCGGCAAGGTCTTCTCCGCGGTGGCCGAGACCATCGCCGCCCTGATCTCCATCGTCGGCCTGGTGCTCGCAATACGGGCCCGCCGTCGCGCCACCTCCTGACGCGCCACCCACTGACGCGCCACCCACTGACGCGCCACCCACTGACGCGCCAGAGCTACTGGGAAGCCTCCACGGTGTGCGGGAGGAAGTAGCAGCGATCCTTGGTGACCAGGCCGTCCACGCCGAGGCCCTCACGGATGCCCAGTCCGGCCGGCTCGCCGTCGATCAGCCAGGCGCCGAGGACCGGGTGGACCGTTCCCTCCAGGCCGTCGAAGGACGGCAGCTCGCACAGCTCCTGCACCACGAAGAGCCCGTCCGACCCGTACTCGGTGGGGTTGTCGGTGATGGTCTCGCCGTCACGCACCAGCGTGACCGAACCGCCCTCCCGGCCCCACACCGGTTTCTTGGCGTAGGACTTGAGCGCAGCGGCGCCGGACGAGCCCGCGAAATGCGCCGGCAGCAGGAACTTGGACCGCTCGGGGTCGTCGCCGAAGAGCTTCCACAGCACCGGCAGCAGCGCCTTGTTGCCCAGCAAGGCGGCCTTGTACGGCGGCTCGATCCAGACCGTGCCGTGCTTCGACGGGTCGGCCATGTTGCGGAAGAAGCCCTTGCCGCCCTCCTCCTGCCAGAACCACTCCCAGGGATAGAGCATGAAGATGATGTCGATCGGCTGGGCCTTGTCCTCCCGGCCGGGCTCGGGCACGAAGACGACCCGGTCGCCGGCCACGTCCCAGCCGATCTGGCTCATCGCGATCAGCTCGACCGGGTAGCCGGCCTCCTCGGCGGTGGACATCAGGTACGCGACGTTCATCCGGTCCTCGCCGGAGGTCTCGCTCGTCTCGTACGCGAAAAAGATCTTCGGTTTTTCCGGCAGCCACGTGCGGGCCTGGCGCAGCTTGTCGATGTTGCGCCGCCAGGCGCCGGGGTTGGCGGGCTCGCCGTCGGCCGCCTCCCAGCCGACCAGGCGGTCGTGGATCGAGTTCCACTGGCGCCACGGATGCTGCGTGACGCCGGTCTGGTCGACCCAGTGCCACTGGATGACCGCGCTCTCCACCAGCGCGGTCGGCGTCTGGGCGTTGAACTCGAGCAGCTTGGGCGTGCTGCCGGCGCCGTTGTACCAGAGGTCGAAGCGGCCGTAGACGCTCGGCGAGTAGTCCGGCGTCTCCATCGGCAGCCGCATGTCGGGGTCTTTGTCGTAGTGCGTCCAGGTCTCGGCGTCGCCGTCGAACCAGGTACGGATGATCTGCTCGTGCGCGAACTCGGGGATGCCGATCTTGGCGAGGAAGCAGGTCGACGGGTTGCACACCGAGGCGAAGTAGCCCTCGCGGCGGCCCTGGACGGTGTGCCGCGGGCACTGCTTGACCATCCAGTCGCCGGCCTCGAGGCACATCGCGTACAGCGTCGCGGTGGCCGCCTCGAGCTCCTCGATCTCGGCCGCCGTGAAGTCGTAGTACGGACCCTCCTGCCAGTACGAGATCATCGTCCCGTCGGGCAGCTCGGTGTCGTTGTAGGTCAGGCCGAGGCTGTAGTTGGTGAGTTTCCACCCGTCCCGGACCGGTCCGTAGGGAACCCTGCGCACCGTCAGCCGCCCGACCGCTTGCCGCCCGACGAGCCGTACTTGGAGCCGCTGCCGCCCTTGCCGACCACGCTGGTCTTGACCGTGCCGTTGCCGATCTTGCCGGTGGCCGGCAGGCCGTACGAGGTCCGCGCGGCCCGGTCGTTGTATGCGAACTTGCTGCCGCCGGGCGGGAGCTTGCTGCCCACCGGGTAGCCCCGGCCGTAGCCCGCCGAGTGCCAGATGAAGAAGGGAACCAGGCCCGAGGAATAGTGCCGGTCGTCGTCGCAGTAGTCCTCGTCGACGACCACGCCGTTCGCGTCGGCGCAGTAGAAGCCCTCGTCCTGATAGTCGTTGCCGTTGTCGCAGGCCGCCGCCCCGCCGGCGGCCAGCAACAGGAACGTGCCGGTGAGCGAGACGCTACGGGAGCTCATGCGTCTGTTCATCATCTCTTTGTAGCGCCTCTCGACAACGACTCAGTCGCGAGGGCCCCCGGCCACGTAGATGACCTGGCCCGAGACGAAGCCCGCGCCCTCGCTGACGAGGAAGGATACGGTGTTCGCGACATCTTCGGGGCGTCCCGCGCGCCCGACCGGGATCTGGCTCACCGCGGCTTTCTCGAAATCGGCGAAATCCATCCCGACCCGGGCGGCCGTGGCGGCGGTCATGTCGGTGACGATGAAGCCGGGGGCGACCGCGTTGGCGGTGATGCCGAAGCGGCCCAGCTCGATCGCGAGGGTCTTGGTGAAGCCCTGCAGGCCCGCCTTGGCCGCCGCGTAGTTGGCCTGGCCACGGTTGCCCAGCGCCGAGGTGCTGGAGAGGCAGACGATCCGGCCCCAGCCCGCGTCGACCATGTGCTTCTGCACCGCCCGGCTGAACAGGAACGAGCCGCGCAGGTGGACCGCCATCACGGTCTCCCAGTCGTCGTCGGTCATCTTGAACAGCAGGTTGTCGCGCAGCACGCCGGCGTTGTTGACCAGCACGGTGGGCGAGCCCAGCTCGGCGACGACCCGCTCGACCGCCGCCGCGACCTGGGCCGAGTCGGAGACGTCGGCGCCGACCGCGAGCGCGGTGCCGCCGGCGTCGTGGATCGCGGTGACGGTGCTGGCGCACGCTCCCTCGTCGATGTCGACCACCGCGACGGCCATGCCGTCCGCGGCGAGCTTGCGGGCGGTGGCTTCCCCGATGCCGCGTGCGGCACCGGTGACGATGGCGACGCGGGTGGGAACGGACTGCGACATCGAAGACCTCCGGTTGATCTCAACACCGACGGCCGACTGTAACCCGGCTCACGGCCGACGCCGCAGCCGGATCCACCGATAGCCATGCCCGGCGACCGGCACCTCGGCGAACTTGCCCAGGTCGGGGTACTCCCGGTCGGCGAGCATGTCGTTCGGGAACTCGGCCTCGGCATAGACCGAGCTGAGATCGACGACCGCATCCTTTGTGCACAGGTTGTGCAAAAACAGCATAGTACCGGTGACGTCGTCGGCGCGATGGACGAGCACCCCCTCGGGCGCGGGGACGTCGACGTGGGTGCAGGCGCCGGCCCCGATCTCGGGCGCCTCCCGGAGCGTGCGGATCATGCGCTCGAACCAGGACAGCAGCGACCCGGGATCGTGCCGCTGGAGGGTGACGTTGACCTTCTCGTAGCCGAAGTCACCGTCGGCGATGACCGGGCGCACCGGATCGCCGGTGGTGAAGCCGGCGTTGGGCAGGGCGGACCACTGCATCGGCGTACGGATCGAGTCGCGCCCCTCGAGCGCGAGGTCGTCGCCCATGCCGATCTCCTCGCCGTACCGCAGCACCGGGGTGCCGCGCAGGCTGAACTGCAACGAGTACGCGAGCTCGAGCCACCGCCGGTCGTTGCCGAGCATGGACGCGAGCCGGCGACGGATGCCGCGCCCGTACAGCTGCATCTCGGGCTCGGGACCGAACTTCGCGAACACGTCGGCGCGCTGGTCCGCGGTGAGCCGGGAGAGGTCGACCTCGTCGTGGTTGCGCAGGAAGGTGGCCCACTGACCGCCGTCCGGCAGCGCCGGCGTCTCGCGCAGCGCCTCGATGACCGGCTCGGGGTCGGCGCGCGCCAGGGCCAGCATCAGCCGGGCGTTGAGCATGAAGTCGAAGAGCATGTGGATCCGGCCGTTCGCGCCGCCGCCGTCGCCGAAGAACTCCACGAGCTGGTCGGGTTCGACGTTCGCCTCGGCCAGCAGCACCGCGTCGCCCTTGCGCCACTGCACGAACTGCCGCAGGTCACTGAGGAACTCCATGTCCTTCGGCGAGTTCGGGTTGCCCGGCTCGGTCTCCTCGATGATGAACGGCACCGCGTCCATCCGGAACCCGGAGACGCCCAGCTGCAGCCAGAACGCGCAGATCTTCTTGATCTCCGCGCGTACCTCGGGGTTCTTGATGTTCAAATCCGGCTGGAACTTGTAGAACCGGTGGTAGAACCAGGCCTTCGCGGTGCGATCGTAGGTCCAGGTCTCGCGCTGTTCGCCCGGGAAAACCATGCCCTGGCGACGGTCGTCCGGCTCGGTCTCGCTCCAGACATACCAGTTCCGGTACGGCGAATCCGGCGACGACCGCGCGGACTGGAACCACGGATGCTTGTCCGAGGTGTGGTTCACCACCAGGTCGATGATCACCTTGATGCCGAGGTTGCCCGCCTGGTGCAGCAACTCGGCGAAGTCGCCCAGGGTCCCGAAGCGGGGGTCGACGTTGTAGAAGTCGGACACGTCGTACCCGTCGTCCCGGTCGGGCGAGGGATGGATCGGGTTCAGCCACAGGCAGGTGACCCCGAGCCGGGCCAGGTAGTCCAGCCGGCCGATGAGGCCGCGGATGTCACCGACCCCGTCGCCGTTGCTGTCGGCGAAGGTGTCGATGTCGAGGCAGTAGACGACGGCTTTCTTGTACCAGCGGTCACTCATGTCTCAGCTAATTGCCACCTTCGGCGGCGCGTGAAACCGACCGGCCGCCGGGTAAGAGTCGATGATGGGCGAGTTGCAGGGTCTGGCCGGGTGGGTGGCGTCCGTCATCGAGGCGCTGGGCGAGCTGGGCGTGGGTCTGCTCGTCGCGCTGGAAAACCTGGTGCCGCCGATCCCCAGCGAGATCGTGCTCTCGCTGGCCGGCTATCTGGCCGCCGAGGGCCGGGTCAACGTGGTGCTCGTGCTGGTCGCGGCGACCGCCGGCTCGGTCGGTGGCGCGCTGGCCCTCTACTGGCTCGGGTACGCGCTGGGCGAGGAGCGGCTGCGGCGCTGGCTCGACCGGATCCCGCTGGTCGACGCGAGCGACCTGGACAAGGCCGACCGGTGGTTCGAGAAGCACGAGAAGAGCGCCGTGCTGTTCGGGCGCTGTGCTCCGGTCGTACGATCGCTGATCTCGATCCCGGCCGGCGCCAATCGCATGCCGCTCGGCCAGTTCGTGGTCTTCACCGCGCTCGGCAGCGGCGTCTGGAACGCGTTGTTCGTGGTCGGCGGATACCTGCTCGGCGAGCGCTGGCAGGACCTGGAGAAGTACAGCCAATGGTTCGACTACGCGGTCGGCGCGTTCTTCGTGGCGACCGTCGCGTGGTGGATCGTCAAGAAGACGCGCGGCCGCCGGGGCGACCGCGCGTCTCCTGTTGGGGAAGAAGGCTCTAGCAGCCCGGCCCCTAGAAGCCGGCAGAGATCTTCGTGAACGCCCAGTCGGCCTGCGCGATGCCGGAGCAGTTCGAGACCACGCCGCCGCCGGCGCAGCCGCGGTCCCGGTTGACCGCCCAGAAGGTGAAGCGCGACAGGCCCTTGCTCTTGGCGTAGTCGCGGATCCGGGTCCAGGTGTCGGTCGAGGTCAGCTCCTGCTGGTCGGAGAGGCCGTTCATGCCGGAGATGCCCATGTGCGAGTACGCCTGCGCGTCGGTGTACCCGAACGTCGTCTTCAGCAGGTTCTTCAGCGCCTCGGACGCGTTGACCGTGTTGCCGTACATGTCGTTGCCGCCGCCGAAGTCGAACGGCATCTGGGTGAAGATGTCGATGTTCGCGCCCAGCGCCTTGGCCTGCTGCACCAGCCGGGTGCCGTAGTAGGTCGGTCCGCTGGTCGAGGTGCCGAAGGTCAGGATCGTCTTCACCGACGGGTTGTTCTGCTTGATGATCTTCAGCGCGCCGAGGACCCGGTCCTGCACGGCGGTGTTCTCGAACTCGTCGGTGTTCTCGATGTCGATGTCGATCGCCTTCAGGCCGAAGGCGTCGATGATTTTCTGGTACGCCCCGGCGAGCGCGGCCGTGGTCGAGCAGTTCGGGCCGAGCTTGTTGCCGCTGTAGCCGCCGACCGACGGGACGACGTCGCCACCGGCCGCCTTGATCTGCTGGATGTAGCTGGCGTGCACGCCGCCGGTCAGGCCACCCTCGCCGTCCCACGCCGGGTTGCAGCCGTTGCTGGCGAGCACGAACGCCATCGTGAACGCCCGGATGCCGGTGGCGTTCATGACCGTCGAGGGCGCCGGCGGGTTGCCCCAGCCCGGGTAGACGTACGGCGAGGACGCCATCTTGGTGCCGGAGGTCGGCGGGTTCGTGGTCGGGCCGGTGGTCGGCGGCGTGGTCGGGGTGGTGCCGCCGCCGCAGGCGCCGTTGTCGGCCCACACGTCCCACTGGCCGGAGTGGGTGGCCGGCGACTCGTTCTGGGTCCACCACTTCGCGGTGTAGTTGTGGCCGTTCTGCGAGGCCTGGTTGCCGTTGACGTAGATCGCGCTCGACGACCAGGCCGGGGCACAGGCCACGGCCGCGTTCGAGCTGGTCATGGGGATGATCGCGGTGGCCAGGCCGGCGGCCGCGACGGCGCCGAGCACGAGCAGCTTCCTGCGGAGCTTCACGGGGGACTCCTTGCTTGCGGGGGTGGGGATCAGGGGAGGGTGGCGAGGTGCGGCTTGACGGTGTTGCCGAAGGAGTTGCCGTTGGTGACGTCCCAGTTGATCGACCAGGTCATCGCGCCGCGGATGCCCGGGTACGTCGCCGGCGGCCGGAACGAGCCGCAGTTGGTGCCGCGGGCCAGGCAGTCGAGCGCGGCGTTGACGTTCGCCGGCGCCTGGTAGCCGCCGCCGGCCGCGCTTCCGCTGGCCGGCAGGCCGAGCGCGACCTGGTCGGGGCGCAGGCCGTTCTGGGTCTGGATGCACGCCAGCGCGGTCAGGAAGTTCACTGTGCCCTGCGAGTACGCCTGCATCTGGTCGCAGCCGAGCATCGAGCCGGAGTTGTAGTACTGGGTGTGCACCACGGTGAGGATGTCCTTGATGGACAGGGCCAGCGCGAAGTACGACGATCCGGTGCTCTGCATGTCGATGGTCTGCGGCGCCATCGTGATGATCAGGTTGGCGCCCGCCTTGGTGCGCAGGCTGCGCAGGGCCTGGGCCATGTAGGTGGCGTTGAGGCCGTTCTCGAGGTCGATGTCGACGCCGTCGAAGCCGTACGTCGTCATCAGCGCGTAGACGGTGTTGGCGAAGTTGGTGGCCGCGGTGCTGCTGGCGACGCTGACCGTGCCCCTCTCGCCGCCGACCGAGATGACCACCTTCTTGCCGCGCGAGTGCAGGGTGGCGATGTCGGCCCGGAACTGGGCGTCGGTGTAGCCGCCGACCTGGGCCGCGAGGCCGGAGTCGAGGGTGAAGCTGACCGCGCCGGGGGTGCTCGTCGCGTCGGCGAAGGCGACCGCGATCAGGTCGTAGTTGCTCGGAACACTTGCGAGCTTCAGGGCCGCCGCGCCGTTGTAGAAGTTCTGCCAGTAGCCGGTCAGGAAGTGCTTGGGCAGCGTCCCGTTGGACGGCGGCACCGTCGTGGGCGGAGTAGTGGTCGGCTGCGTCGTGGGCGGCGTCGTGCCTCCACAGGCGCCGTTGTCGGCCCAGACGTCCCACTGACCGGAGTGGGTGGCGGGCGATTCGTTCTGGGTCCACCACTTCGCGGTGTAGTTGTGGCCGTTCTGCGAGGCCTGGTTTCCACCGACGTAGACCGCGCTCGACGACCACGCCGGGGCACAGGCCGCCGCCGCGCTCGCGTTCCCGCCGAAGTACACCGCCGCGCCGCCGGCGACGAGCGCCGTCACGGTCGCCAGGATCACCGATCTGGAGCGCTTCATACGCCGTCCCTCCATGCGTCTCGGAGTTGAGATGCATCAATCTTTAGGACTGTTAACAGTGAAGTCCAGAGGGCGGCAACTTAAACATCCTTAAATCTTTCGGATAGCGCGATGCCCCGAAGACCCTGGTCAGGGCTTCGGGGCATCGATAAAACTTATTACCGGCGGAACTGGATCCAGTTGACGTTGACGAAGTCGGCCGGCTGGCCGCTCGAGAACGTCAGGTACACCGTGTGGGTGCCGGACACGTTCGACACGTTGCCCGGGATCGATGTCCAGTTCTGCCAGCCGCCGGTGTTCGCCAGCGCGAAGCTGCCGATCGGCGCGTTGTTCCGGCTGTCGATGCGCACCTGGACCAGGCCGCTCACGCCGCCTCCGGCCCCGGACGCCACCCGCGCCACGAAGTCACGCACGCCGCCGGAACCGAAGTTGACGTTGTTGAACTGCAGCCAGTCGCCGTTGGCGATCCAGCCGACGTCCTGGCCACCCTCGGAGCACGTCTCGGTCTGGGTGCCGGACTGCGCGTTGGCCGACTCGGCCTCGATCCGCGAGTACGCGTCCCGCGTGCCACCGGTGGGCGGGGTGGTAGGCGAGGTGGTCGGCGACGTCGTCGGCGGGGTCGTGGTGCCGCCGCCCGAGGACTGGTAGACCGCGACGTAGTCGACCAGCATCGGCACGCCGGACTGGGTGGCCGAGGTGGGGCCGCCGCCGAACGCGGCCGGGAAACCGCCGCCGATCGCCACGTTGAGGATCACGAACATCCCGTGGTGGGTGGCGTTGTTCCAGGTGGTCGCGTCGACCACGTTGGAGGTCAGGGTGAAGTAGTTGTTGCCGTCCAGATACCACCGCAGCTGCTCGGGTGAGGTGCTGCGGTCGTACTCGATCGCGTACGTGTGGAAGCCGGTCTGGCACCCGGAGCAGGCCCGCTCGCCGCTGCCGAGGCCGGTCGTCTCGTTGCACGGGCCGCCCGGGTTGGAGCCACAGTGCAGCGCCGCGAAGACCGAGGACCGGCCGTTGATGTCCTCCATGATGTCCCACTCGCCGATGCTCGGCCAGTTCGTCGCGCCGACCGGGCGGGCGGCCGCGCCGAGCGCCCAGAACGCCGGCCAGTAGCCGGCCGCCGCCGCGCCGCTGACGTTGGGCTGCTGCAGGCGCGCCTCGATGCGCACCTTGCCGCCGGCCGGGGCCGCGAAGTCGGTGCGCTGGGTCTCGACCCGGCCCGAGGTCCAGTTGCCGGCGCCGTCCCGGATCGGCTTGATCACCAGGTTGCCGTTGCCGTCCTGGTAGACGTTGCTGGTCGAGTCGGTCATGTACTCGATCTCGCCGGTGCCCCAGTTCGAGGCGCCGCCGGCATAGCCGTGACCGATGTCGTAGAGCCAGTTGCCACGGTTGAGCCCGGTGCCGGCCGCGCCGGTGAAGTCGTCGCTGAACACGGTCGTCATCCCGGCCGGCGCCGAGGGGACGGCCGCGTTCGCGTCCATCGTGAAGACCGCGGTGGCCGCGACCGCAATGGCCGCGGTCGATACCGCGAGGAGGGTTCGTAGCCGTCTTCTCGTGCGAGATGCCATCGGAGGAACGCCTTTCCGGAGGGGGGTGAGGAGGCGTGAGAGCGCTCTCACGCCTCATTTCAAGCCCGTTACGGAGGCGTGTCAATATTGGCGGTCAACGATTGCCCGTTGTTACCGCCCGGCGCAGCAAAGCCTGCTCCAGCGCCGTCCAGCCGGTCGAGGTGACGAGATAGAGGCCGCCCGCCAGCGGCATCCACGCCACCGCCAGGATCGACAGATACGGCATGTAGCGCAGGAAGCCGAGCGACGGCGTCCCCGGGGCGGCCGGCTGCGGAGCGATCCGCATCCGGCGCGACGACCACCAGGCCAGGGCCCCGGCCAGCACCAGCAGCACGGCGAACACCGGCAGCCCGGCGGCGAGATGGGCGGTCAGCGGGACGCCCACCAGCGCGCCCTCCGGCGTCCGCAGCGCGACGTGGTACATCAGGATGAAGAACGGCGCCTGGGCCAACCCCGGCAGCAGGGCCGCGAACGGGCTGATCCCATGGGCGCGCTGCAGCTCCAGCGTCTTGGTGGCCAGCGCCATCCGATCCGTGCCGTGTTTCTCGCGCAGTTGGGCGATCTCCGGCGCGAGGGCGGCCTGGCGGTGCTGGGCCCGGACCTGCTGATACGTGAGCGGGCTGATCAACAGCCGGACGAGCATCGTGAAGACGACGATGGCCAGCGCCACCGCGGCGGTTCCGGCGAACGGGACGAACAGGCCGGCAAGCGATTCGATGGCGGAATGGGCGGCGTCGACGACGGCGCCGGGAATCTCGAAAATGGACACGGCGAAGCACCCCTTGCGATCCATGGGAAAAGGACGCGAGGCGGCGGTTTTACGGCGCGAGGATCAAAGAAGGATCGCCGAGCGTCAAACCGCCGCGGGGGCGGACGACGGCGCTCGCGACCGTGGCCGGCCGGCCGCATCGGGGTCGGCCAGGCGGGGGCGGGTGGCGACGCGGGCCCGGCGGGCGAACGCGCGCACCGCGGGCGCGGCGAGCAGGGTGGGCAGCGGCAGAGCGGCGGCCGCGGCGATCAGAAGGACGGCCGCGGCCACCAGGGCCAAGCCGAGCACGAGCTGCCCCGGCGCGCCGGCCCGGGTCGGGTCGAGCAGGGCGGCGAGCGCCCAGAAGCCCTCAAGCAGCATGGGGTCAACGTTAGCGCCGATCGGCAACCGGGTAATCCGGGCGCATGGACACGGCTGCCAGCGAGACCACGATCACCGCCGAGATGGCCGAGGAGGCCGAGGCGCAGGATCTGCTCACGCTCGGGATCGAGGAGGAGTACATCCTGGTCGACGCGGTCGAGCCGCGTGGCGTGGAGGCGGTCGACGAGGTCGTCGGCCAGGTGCCCGAGGAGATGCGCGGCTCGGTGCAGCACGAGTACCTGCGCAGCCAGATCGAGGTGGCCAGCCCGCCGCAGCTCGATCTCGCCGGGCTCTACCAGGCGATGGGCCGGCTGCGCCGGGAGCTGGCCGGCGCGGCCGAGCGGGCCGGGGCGCGGCTGCTGGCCGTCGGCACCGCGCCGGGCGCCGGGCCGGTGGCGCGGATCGTCGACGACCCGCGCTACCGCCGCATGCGGGAGCACTACGGCGACCTCTCCCCGGGCTCGGGGATGTGCGGCACCCACGTACACGTCAGCATCCCGGATGCCGAAACCGGCGTCGCCGTGCTGAACCACCTGCGGCCCTGGCTTCCGGTCTTCCAGGCCGCCACGGCGAACTCGCCGATGTTCGGCGGCCGCGACACCGGATACGCGAGCTGGCGCTCGATGATGTGGGAGCGCTGGCCCACCGTCGGACCGACGCCCTATCTGAAGTCGGTCGACGACTACCACACGCTGGTCGCCGACCTCGAGCAGACCGGGGCCATGCTCGACGAGGGAATGCTCTACTGGTACGCCCGGCTCTCGGCGAACTACCCGACCGTCGAGATCCGGATGGGCGACGTCATGCCCACCCTCGACGACGCGATGCTGCTGGCCGCCCTGGCCCGGGCGCTGGTCGCGACCCTGCTGCGCGACGTTCGCGACGGCGTCCCCGCGCCCCGGGTCCCGCACCCGCTGCTGATGGCCGCGCACTGGCGAGCGGCGCACGACGGCCTGGAGGGCGTGGCGGTCGACCTGGCCACCCGCGAGCCGCGGCCCGCGTGGCGGCTGATGCGGCAGCTCTTCGATCGCGTACGCCCGGAGCTGGAACGCCACGGCGACCTGGAGACGACCACCGTCCTGATGGGACGCCTGCGCGCACACGGCACCGGCGCCGCCCGCCAGCGCGCCATCCTCGCCCAGCGCGGCTCGGTCGCCGACGTCGTCGACTGGCTCGCCAAGGCCACCCGCGGCGACGTGCCGCGCGACTAAGAGACCATTCGGAGTCGGGGTCCGACGCGCCCGCCCGGCCCTCTGTGGACAGCGACGAATTCTTGTCGTACCCACCTGCTCTACTCGGCCCCACCCAAGTGCGGGGGCGGGGGATGGACTGTGGGCGCCACGACTCGTGATCAAAAATGGGGGTTGCGGTGATCGCCGGCGAGGGCTGGGGCTTCCACGGCCCGGAGGCGTGGGTGGGCGGCGCTGGGTACGGCCGGTCGCCAGACCCGCTCCAGGGATCCCACCATCTGGCGGCTGGGTCCAGTCAGCAGGACTCGTTCCCGCATAGTGGCCGGGTGTCGCGGAACATGGGACGACCCGCCCATCACACGGGACGGCCGCCGGGAATACCGGTTATGTCCGACGATAGTTGATCACGGATGGCCAAGGTTGAAGAGTTCCCGTCGGGCCGCAACCGCAGCTCATCAAGATCAGCGCGCCGCGGCACCCGGGACGAGCCGACACCGGAGAACGCAGCCACCACCGGCACGGCGGCGTGCGACCCGGCCGGCACCCCGTCCAACGCCGCGGCGAGCCGCCCGCAACCGCCCGCACCCACGGCGACCACACACGACCCCGGCAACGCCCCGGCAACCCGCGACACCCACGCCGACCACGCACGACCCAAGCAACCGGCGACCACGCGCGACCCCGGCAACCGGCGACCCAGGCAACCGGCGACCACCCGCGACCCAGGCAACCGGCAACCACGCGCGACCCAAGCAACCGGCGACCCAGGCAACCGGCGACCACGCGCGACCCCGGGCCACGACAACGGAAGTGGCGAGAAATCAGACCTCCGCCTCCAAGGGTCTTAGGGTGGGCTGGTGAAGCTGGTGGTGATCGGCGGGGACGCGGCCGGCATGTCGGCGGCGTCGCAGGCTCGCAAGCGGCTCGGAGCGGATCGGCTCGAGATCGTGGCGTTCGAGCGTGGGCACTTCACGTCGTATTCGGCGTGCGGCATCCCGTACTGGATAGGTGGTTTTGTCAAGGAGCGCGAAGCGCTCGTCGCCCGCACGCCGGAGCAGCATCGCCGGGCCGGGATCGACGTGCGGCTGCGGCACGAGGTAGTGGGCATCGACCTCGACCGGCGCGAGGTGGTCGCGCACGATCTGACCGGCGGCGGCGAGGTGCGCGAGAGCTTCGACCATCTCGTGTACGCGACGGGAGCGTCCCCCGTCACGCCGGAATGGGCCCGGATCCCGGCGGCCGGCATCTTCGGCGTGCAGACCCTCGACGACGGCGCGGCGATCCACGACTGGCTCGCCCGCGAGCAGCCCAAGAAGGCCGTGGTGATCGGCGGTGGCTACATCGGGGTGGAGATGGCCGAGGCGATGGTCAAGCGCGGCCTCGACGTGACCCTGCTGGAGAAGTCGCCGGAGCCGATGGCCAAGACGGTCGACCCCGACGTGGGCGCGCTGGTGCGCAAGGCGATCGGCGAGGAGGGCATCGAGGTCGTCACCAACGCGCACGTGTCCGGCATCGAGACGAGCGGCGGCAAGGTCCGGGAAGTGGTCACCCCGGGCGGCGCGCTGGCGGCCGACATCGTGGTCATGGGTTTGGGCGTACGGCCGAACAGTGCGCTCGCCGCAGAGGCGGGGATCCCGGTCGGCGTGACCGGTGGCGTGCGCACCGATCGGCGGATGCGCGCCGAGGGGATCGAGGGGGTGTGGGCGGCGGGCGACTGCGTCGAGACCCGGCACCTGCTGACCGGCGATCCCGTGCACATCCCGCTCGGCACGCACGCCAACAAGCAGGGCCGGGTGGCGGGCATCAACATCGGCGGCGGCTACGCGACGTTCCCCGGGGTGATCGGCACCGCGGTCACGAAGGTCTGCAACCTCGAAGTGGCCCGCACCGGCCTCACCGAAAAGGAAGCGCGCCGGGCCGGCTTCGCCTTCGTCACCGCCACCGTCGAGTCGACCAGCCGGGCCGGCTACTACCCGGGCGCCGAGCTGATGACGATCAAGCTGATCGCCGAGAAGCGCACCGGGACGCTGCTCGGGGCGCAGATCGTGGGCCGCACCGAGGCGGCGAAGCGGATCGACGCGCTGGCCGTGGCGGTGTGGAACCGGATGACGGTCGAGGAGATGACGGCGCTCGATCTCAGCTACGCCCCGCCGTTCGCCCCGGTGTGGGATCCGGTGCTGATCGCGTCCCGCAAGGCGACCGACGCTGTCCACAATGCTATGTGATGGGAACGGTTCGGAGGATCCGGCCGAATTTGTGAATCGGTAGTCACGGAGCGCCAGCAGCCGTTACTACTCATCGTAACGGTGGAATCACCGGATCGATCTCGCGCCGGGCCATGTCGCACGGTAGAGATGCACCATGTCGCCGCGACCCCTCCGTTACCCGAGCCCGGCGTCCGGCGACGTCACCGAGGCCGGCGGGCGGCATCGCCGGCCTGAGTCGCTGGCTTCCGCACCCTCGTCCGCGTCCTTCCGGGTGAGCACGCTCCTCGAGGACGACACCTGGGTTCCGGGGCCGCGGTCGGCGCGTCATCAGCGCTCGGCATCTTCTTCTCTTTCTTCCGCCCGCTCTGCTTCTTCCGTTTCTTCGGCCCGCTCTGCTTCTTCGGCCCGGCATTCCGCTTCGTCGGCGCGCACCACCACCCGGTCGGCCGCCCGGCGGGCCGCCGCGCATCGTGCCGCCCCGGTCCGGCCCCCGGTCACCGGCAGCCACCGCGCGCCCGGCACCCTGCCGATCGAGTCCTGGCTGCTGATGGGCAAGAAGCGGCAGCAGGTGATGCTGGCCTCGCTGGTCGCGGTCGGCCTGCTGCTGGTCGCGTTCCCCGGTGCCCGCGGCGGCGGGGACAGCATCGACGCGGTCAACGCCGCGGCCGCGGCCCGCGCCGCCGGCAACCACGCGGCACAGAAGTCCAAGGGCAACGGCTCCGGCGACAAGCGCGACCCGGGCACCGAGCCGGCGAAGGTGATCCCGGCGGACTCCGCCCCGGCTGGCGACGGGCACACCCCCGAGGCGACCGCAACCATCCGGCCGGGCGCCAAGAAGACCGGGCCGGGCCACTCGCTGCGCACCACCGGCTCGAACGTCGTCGCGCTGACCTTCGACGACGGGCCCGACCCCGCGCAGACGCCGCGGATCCTCGCGCTGCTCGCTCAGTACGACGTGAAGGCGACCTTCTGCCTGGTCGGCCAGCAGGCCGAGAAGCACCCCGACATGGTGCGACAGATCGTGGCCGCCGGGCACACGCTCTGCAACCACACCTGGAACCACAGCCTCACCATCGGTAAGGACAAGCCCGAGCAGATCCAGGCCGACCTCGCGCGCACCAACGCCGCGATCCGGGCGGCCGTGCCGGACGCGACGATCCCGTTCTTCCGGGCGCCCGGCGGCAACTTCACCGACCGGCTGGTCGGCCTGGCCGCGGACGACGGGATGACCTCGCTCTACTGGCAGGTCGACCCGGCCGACTGGAACCACAAGGCCGGCGAGACCGACGCCGCGCACACCGCCCGGGTGGTCGCCGAGATCAAGAAGCACGTCCGGCCCGGCTCGATCGTGCTGTCCCACGACTTCAACCAGCCCGACACGATCGCCGCCTACCAGGAGTTGCTGCCCTGGCTGAAGGCCAACTTCACCCTCGGCATCCCCGGCGACCCGGACCCGGCCCCGGCCGCGACCACCCCGCCGACCGCCTCCCCGGCCCCCACCGAGACCCCGGCGCCCCCCGACCCGTCGACCCCCGCCGCACCGGCCGACCCGGGTGCGGGCGCAGCCGCGGGCCCGAAGGCAGCCGAGCACCCGGCCGCCGGCAAGGGCGCGGGCACCGGCAAGGGCGCGCAGGCGGCCGACTGACGGATCGCGGGCGCCTTGGAACGCGCGCGGGCGCCTTCGAACGCGCGAGCGCGTCGGCGAGGGCGCGCAGGCGGTCAAGGATGATGAGTCCCTGCTTGCATCGCACCGGAAGCCTTCAAGGTCGCCTCGCCGCATGCTCGGGCGGCGTGCGCGTCAGGTGCTTGGCTGGCATTTCGGGCACCAGTACAGGTTGCGGCCGGCGAGCGGGCCCCGGGCCACCGCCGTGCCGCACACCAGGCACGGCTGACCGGGGCGGCGGTAGACGTACACCTCGCCGCCGTGCCGGTCGACCCGCGGCGCCCGCTGCATCGCCTCGGGCGTGTGCTGGGTGTGCACCGTGTCGATGCGCCCGCGGGCCACGCCCTCCTTCATCAGCGCCCGCAGGTCGGTCCAGAGCTCGTCCCACTGCTCGGCGCCGATCAGCCGGCCCGGCGTGGTCGGCGCGAGCCCGGCCCGGAACAGCACCTCGTTCGCGTAGATCAGCCCGCACCCGGCCACGATCGCCTGGTCCAGCAGCAGCGCGAAGACCGGCTTGGTGCTGGCGCGCAGCTTCCGGCCGGCCGGGGACGGGTCGGCGTCGTCGCGCAGCGGGTCGGCGCCCAGCCGGTCGCGCAGCGCCTGGGCCTGCGCCGGGTCGAGCACCTCGCACGCGGTCGGCCCGCGCAGGTCGAGCCAGTGCGCGCCGCCGGTCACCCGCATGCGCACCTGCCCGACCGGCTCGGGCACGGGCGGCTCGCCGTCGCTGAACTTTCCGTAGAGTCCCAGGTGGACATGGACGCTCAGCTCGCCGTCGTAATGGTGCAGCAGATGCTTCCCGTACGCCTCGGTGTCGCGCAGCGTGCGCCCGTCGACCAGCTTGGCCCCGGCCGCGAAGCGTCCCTGCGGGCTGCCGACGGCCAGCCGCCGCCCGGCGAAGAGCTCCCGGTGCCGCGCGGCGAGTCGATGAATGGTGTGTCCCTCTGGCACGGGGAGCAACGGTATCCGCCCCCGGCGTGGCCCGGTTATGCCTACAGGAGAATCGCTGGGTGTCCGGCCTGTGCTGAGGAAAGCTGGTGAGCATGAGTGTTGACGAGTTGACGATGCGCGGGGGCGGCGCATCCTTCGACGACCAGGTCTTCGAGCGGCTTCTGCGGGAGCGCATCATCTTCCTGGGCAGCGAGGTGAACGATGAGGTCACCAACCGCATCTGCGCCCAGATGCTGCTGCTCGCCTCGAACGACAGCGAGAAGGACATCGCGCTGTACATCAACTCGCCGGGCGGCTCGATCAGCGCCGGCATGGCGGTGTACGACACAATGCAGTACATCAAGAACGACGTGGCCACGATCGCGATGGGCATGGCCGCCTCGATGGGCCAGTTCCTGCTCTGCGCGGGCACGCCCGGCAAGCGGTACGCGCTGCCGCACGCGCGGATCATGATGCACCAGCTGTCCGGCGGCATCGGCGGCACCGCGGCCGACATCGCCATCCAGGCCGAGAGCATGCTGCACATCAAGAACGTGATGAACGAGCGGATCGCCTTCCACACCGGGCACACCGCGGAGGAGATCGAGCGGGACGCCGACCGCGACCGCTGGTTCACCGCGCGCGAGGCCAAGGACTACGGCATCGTCGACCACGTGATCAGCAAGGCCAGCGACGTGGTGTCGCTGCCGGCCTGACATCGCTCGAAGGGCGCGCGACCCGCGGGGTCCGCGCCCTTCGCCGTGCCCGGGGGCGCAATCCGGGCCGGCCGCGGGCACGTTGGTGTGCGCGGAGGCAGTTCGGGGTACAGGACGGTGATCCCCCGAAATCCTCAAGGAGGTGCTGGACGTGAGAATCCCGACGTTCTCCCGCCAGACCGAGCCCGAGCCCCCGGATGCGGAGCGCCCGACGCCGTCGGGCACCGCCACCACGACCGACACCCGCACCACGCCGGTCCAGCCGCGTCGCGACGAGCGGCGCGACGTGCGGCACGACGCTCGTGATCAGCGGCCCGACGACGAGCCGAAGACGGCCGAGCTGCCGCCCGCGCCGGCGCGCGCCGACCGTACGACGCCGCCTCCCCCACCGTCGACCGTCTCCCGGCCGGTCTTCCCCAAGGACGACGCGGACACCGAGCAGACCCCGGTGGTGGCCGGGCCGAAGCCGCGCGCGAGCCTGCTCGCCACGCTCGGCCTGATCCTCGGCGTGGCCTCGGTGCTGCTGGTCCTGTCCGGGCCGCTGCTCGGCTGGGGCATCGGCGTGGCCGGCGTGGCACTGGTCCTGTCGCTGGGCGGCATCCGCGCCACCTCGAAGCGGCACGTCGCCGGCAAGACCGACGCGCTGATCGGCATGGTGCTGGCCCTCGGCGCGATCGTGCTGGGCGTGCTGGCGCTGACCGGCTCGCTCACCTGGCTGGGCACCGACACCAACAACGTCCCGGCGCTGCGGGACTGGCTGGACACGAACACCGTCAACCGTTTCTGATCCGCGTTGATCAAGGGGTGGCCCGGTTCGGGCCGCCCCTTAACGTTTCGCCGCCCGGCGGCTTGAGCACGCAAGAATCGAACGCGGCACGCACGGTTGAGCCCTGGGTTGCCACCGCAGGTGCGACCTAGCGTTGCAGTCATGCGCCGATACCTCATGTGCCGCCCCACCCACTTCGCGGTCACGTACCGGATCAACCCGTGGATGGATCCCACGGCGCCCTACGACAACGCGCTCGCCGTCGCGCAGTGGGAAGCGCTCCGGCAGACATATCTCGACCTCGGCCACACCGTCGAGCTGATCGATCCCCTGCCCGGCCTGCCCGACATGGTCTTCGCCGCCAACGGCGCCACCGTGGTCGACGGCCGGGTGCTGGCCGTGCAGTTCCGCGACGCCGAGCGGGCCGACGAGGCCCCGGCGTACGCCGCCTGGTTCCGCGAGCGCGGCTTCGCGGTGACCGAGCCGAAGCACACCAACGAGGGCGAGGGCGACATCCTGCTGGCCGGCGACATCCTGCTGGCCGGCACCGGCTTCCGCACCTCGCACGCCTCGCACGCGGAGACCCAGGAGGTTCTGCAGCGGCCGGTGATCTCGCTGCAGCTGGTCGACCCGGCCTATTACCACCTCGACACGGCGCTGTGCGTGCTCGACGACACCAACGTCGCGTACTACCCGCCGGCCTTCTCCCCCGGCTCGCAGGCCGTCCTGCGCCAGCTGTACCCGCACGCGATCGTCGCGAACGCGGAGGACGCCGCGGTGCTGGGCCTCAACGCGGTCAGCGACGGCCGTACCGTGGTGCTGCCGGTGCAGGCCACCCACCTGGCCGACGAGCTGCGCTCGGCCGGCTACCAGACCGTCACGGTCGACGTCTCCGAGCTCCGCAAGGCCGGCGGCGGACCGAAGTGCTGCACGCTGGAGGTGCGCTCATGACAAGCGTGGACATGCGTACGCCGGAAGCGCTGGCCGACGCCGAGCGCTGGACGGCACACAACTACCACCCGCTGCCCGTGGTCATCGCCGAGGCCGAGGGCGCCTGGGTCACCGACGTCGACGGCCGCCGCTACCTGGACTTCCTGGCCGGCTACTCGGCGCTGAACTTCGGGCACCGGCACCCGGGCCTGATCGCGGCCGCGCACGCCCAGCTCGACCGGGTCACCCTGACCAGCCGGGCCTTCGTGCACGACCAGTTCGCCGAGTTCTGCCACTCGCTGGCCGCGCTGTGCGGCAAAGACCTGGTGCTGCCGATGAACACCGGCGCCGAGGCGGTCGAGACGGCGATCAAGGTGGCCCGCAAGTGGGGCTACCGGGTGAAGGGCGTCGAGGCCGAGCGGGCCGAGATCGTCGTGGCGGCGGACAACTTCCACGGCCGCACGACGACGATCGTCAGCTTCTCCACCGATCCCGACGCGCGGGACGACTTCGGCCCGTACACCCCGGGGTTTGTGATCGTCCCCTACGGCGACCTGGCCGCGCTCGCCGACGCGATCACGCCGAACACGGTGGCCGTGCTGATGGAGCCGATCCAGGGCGAGGCGGGCGTGCTGGTGCCGCCGGCCGGTTACTTCGCCGGGGTGCGGGCGCTCTGCGACGACCACAACGTGCTGTTCGTCGCCGACGAGATCCAGTCGGGGCTGGGCCGGACCGGCCAGACGTTCGCCATCGCGCATGAAAACGTCATTCCCGACATGTACGTGCTGGGCAAGGCGCTCGGCGGCGGCATCGTCCCGGTCTCGGCCGTGGCCGCCAACCGCGACGTGCTCGGGGTGCTCAAGCCCGGCGAGCACGGCTCGACGTTCGGCGGCAACCCGCTCGCGTGCGCGGTCGGCGTCGAGGTGGTCCGCCTGCTCGAGACCGGCGAGTTCCAGCGCCGCTCGGCCGAGCTGGGCGAGCGCCTGCACGCCGGGCTGCGCGCGCTGATCGGCAAGGGCGTGGTCGCGGTGCGCGGCCGCGGCCTCTGGGCCGGCATCGACATCGACCCGGCGCTGATGACCGGCCGCGAGGCCTGCGAGCGCTTGGCCGAGCGCGGCGTCCTCGCGAAGGACACCCACGGCTCGACCATCCGCCTGGCCCCGCCGCTGGTGGTCACGGCCGACGAGCTGGACCACGCGGTGGCCCAGCTGGCCGCGATCCTGACCTGACCTACCTCTCGAACTTCCGGAGGGCCATCGTCGGCGCCTCGCCCATCACCGACTGGGGTTGGACGACGCCGCCGGTGGCCCACAGCTTCGACCGGCCCACGTTCACCCCGGCGTAGAGCTCGACCACGTCGTTCGCGGCAAGCGGGCGGGACTCGTTGCGGTTCAGCGTGAGCCGGTCGTCGTCGTCCGGCGAGCCGCCCGGGCGGATGCCAGTGCCGTTCGTGCTCACGTCCTGGGCCAGCAGCGTGCCGTCGGTGCGCAGGGTGAACTGCACGTGGCCGCGGCTGATCCACTTCCGGGCGTCCTCGGTGAGCCACTGGCCCAGCATGACGCCCTTGCCGCCCTCGGGGGCGCGGCCCACCACCACCGGCGCCTCGGTGGAGACCACGAAACGCTGCCGGACCACCCCGTCGATGCGTACCGAAAGCACCTCGACCGCCGGGCGAGGACCGGCGTCCTTGAGCTTCGTGCCGTGCCGCGGGCAGGCCGGCGCCCCGGCGCGGACCGCCGGCGGCGGCTGCGCCACCGGGCTGGTGAACGTGCGCATGTCGGCGAACGGGCTGTCCGCGTCCGCCCCGGTGCCGAAGCTCGTGCAGTTCGACTCGGGGCAGCTCCACACCCGCGTCAGCAGCCGCTCACCCATCGGCGAGCGCTCGGGCTGCCGGGCCGGATCGCCGCGGCCCACCCGGGAGACCAGCACCGGCGTGCCGCCCTCGCCGGCGATCGCGGCGAGCAGCCGGCCCGGCTCGTCGATCCACTGCCGCCGGCCGCGGAACTGCTCGCCCCGGGTGCGGGTGAGCACCGGCAGGCCCAGCAGCTCGGCCACCTCGAAGACGCGGTCGTCGAGCACCGGCACCACCTCGACCTTGCCGTCGTCGGCCCAGCGGCGGATCACCATCCGCTCGTTGGAGGTCAGGTCGGTGTCGGAGAGCAGGCCGCGCGGCGAGATCACGTACACCGGCACGTTCTCCTCGGCCAGATAGCGGCTGAGCGCGTCGACGACCAGGCCGAGGCGCACCGAGCTGGCCGGCCGGCCACCGTCGAGGTCGGCGTAGCGCACGATCTCGGACAGGTCGACCACGGCGCGGACCAGCGCCGGGTCGGTGGACAGCCGCGCCTCGATGGCGTCGAGGACCTTGCTGACCTCGAATCTCACGAGTCCTCCAGGTGTTTGCCTCCCGCTATGATGCCGCGTCGGCCGGAACCGTTTGCCCACCGGGGCCGTCGGGAATTGATGTCTGTCACCTGGAAAAGGACAGGAAGGACGGACATGCGGACACCACGGCTAGCCGGGCTGGGTCTCGCGACGATGGCCACGGTTGCCTTCGCGATGGCCGGCTGCGGAGATAACACCCCCACCACAACCCCCACGACCTCTCCGAGCGCCCCGGCCGGATCGCCCGCCGCGACGAGCTCCGCCGACCCCGCGGCGGTCTCGAAGCTCTCGGCGGCGGTCGACCAGCTCGACAGCACCAGCTTCACGCTCACGGCGACGTCGGGGTCCGGCTTCCGGACGACCGCCGAGATCGATGCGCCCGGCGGCAAGGCCACCGCGCAGCTCACGGCGAGCGGCCCGAACGCCGAGCTCAACGTCAAGACGCTGCTCATCGGCGACGATCTGTACGCCCAGGTGCCCGGGATCACCAAGGCCGGCACCTGGACCCACGTGGACGGCTCGCGGCTGCCCGAGGGCGCCAACATCGGCCTGCGTCCCGGCCAGATCGACCCGGTGAACACGGCCAACCTGCTCAAGGCCACCACCGACGTGAAGGCGACCAGCGACACCACCTACACCGGTTCGGTGGACCTGTCGAAGGCGGCCGGGGTCGCCGGGCTGGGCCAGATCACCGTCGCGGCATCCGGCGCGCCGGTGCAGAACGTGCCGTTCACGGCCACCCTCGACGCGCAGGGGCGGCTCTCCACCCTGACCGTCGACCTGCCCCAGGCCGAACCGCTGCAGGTGAAATACGAGAACTACGGCCGGCCGGTGAACGTCGCCGCCCCGGCCGCCAACGAGATCACCGAGGCTCCGGACAGCTTCTACAGCTCGCTCGGCTCCTGAGGCGGACGAGCTTGCCGCCGGCGGGCGGTCCAGTCCGTGCTCAGCGGGCGGGCCGCCGGCCGGTGCTCCTCGATCCACGAGTCGATCCGGGCCCACCAGTCGTAGAGCCAGACCACCCGCTCCTGTTCGCCGGCCGGCACCTCCTCCGGCGGCACGCTCCAGAACCGCATGATGAGCTGCTTGTCCATCGGCAACTGGCGCCACACGTCGGCGATCGTCAGCATCCGGTCGAGCCCGGTGTGCGCCACGAAGATCACCCCGGCGTCGGGCGCCGCGTCGATCGCCGCCGAGAGGCCGCCCGGCTTCGGCGGCAGCAGGTTGCGCAGGTTCTCGGCGCGGTCGGCCATGTCGGCCAGGCCGCGGGAGCGCAGCCGGGCGATCGCCCTGACCCGGCGGCGGGGGGTGAAGTTGCCGCCTTCGGGAAAGATCACGAAGGCATCGTTGTCGTCCAGGCCGTCGGCCAGCTCGCCGACCTCCTGCTCGAGGTTCTTCGCCGGCGACCGGCCCGGCGAGATGAACCGGCTGGGCAGGCGGTTGAGCAGCACGTCGATCGCCGGATCCCACTGCAGGGTCGCCTTCAGCACGATCCGCGGCTCGCGGTCGAACCAGTTGACCAGCCCGTGGATCAGGATGAACGAGTCGCCCGGACCGGCGTGCCGGCTGACCACGATCTCGGGGCGGCCGGGGATCGCGGTGTCGGGGTCGGTGCCGACCACGTCCACGGTCAGGTGCAGCGACCAGCGGGCCAGCCAGAACAGGACGCCCAGGAACCGGCCGGTCAGCACGTAATGCGCCCGCTGGAAGGCCGGCGAGCGGATCTTCCACCCGAAGCCGGAGACGACCCAGAGGACGGCCAGCGACACCAGGGCGGCGGCGTCCCAGACCACGTACACGATCGCCAGGAAGACCAGGCGTGGCACCCGCAGATGACCGGGGACCAGCGGGGACGCCGCCAAGGCCAGGAGCAGCCAGACCGGGAGGGTGGTGAGCAGGACGATCGCGAGCAGCACGACCGCCGGCCCGAAGAGCAGGCGGCGGACCCAGACCGGGGGCGGCGACATCAGCGCCCGCCCGGCAGCGGATGCACGTTCGCGTGCAGATATCGGCGGGACGCGGTGTACGCGCGGCTGATCCGCCGCCCCACGGCGGCCATGTCCCGGTACGCCCACGGGCTGTCGTCGCGACCCTCGCCGCCGCCGCTGGGGAGGACGTGCACCCGGACATCGTCGGGCAACGATGCGAGCTCGCGCGCGAACCGGTGGCGGCGGGCGATCTCGAACGCCACCTGAGCCACCTCCCACGGCCGCCGGGGCACGCTGAGCGGGCGCTCGACCCGCCCCACCTGGAGCACGAAGATCAATTTGGCACCGACCCGGACGGCCTCGCCGATCGGGATCGAATTGACGATGCCACCGTCCACATAATGCTCTCCCCCGATCTCCATCGGCGGCAGCAGGCCCGGCACCGCCGAGGAGGCGACCACCGCGTCGACCAGCGGACCGCTGTCGAACCAGTGCTCGGCGGCGCGCTCGATGCTGGCCGCGCAACAGCGGAACGGGACCTTCAAATCGGCGAAGGTGGTGTGCTCGCCCAGCTCGCCCTCGAGCAGGCGGCGCAGCGGGCGCGGGGAGTGCAAGTGGGTACGCGCGGCGAAGCGGCGCATCTGGCGGCCGATCGAGTCGCCGTAGACGGCGGCGGCCTCCGGCGACGTCCAGAGGCGCACCAGGCGGTCGGTGACGGCCTCGCTGGGGTCGGCGGCGACCAGGGCGCCGTTCACCGCGCCGATCGAGGTGCCGACCACGAGATCGGGGCGGAAGCCGGCTCGGAACAGCGCGCGGAGCATGCCCACCTCGACGGCTCCGAGGACGCCGCCGCCGCCCAGCACGAACGCCACCGGATTGTTGACCATGCAGTCATCCTGGCACGCGACGACAGAAGCACTCCGGCATGTCATGATCGGCGCCGTGACTCTTCCGCGCCGCGCCGTGCTGGGCACCGGCATCGCCGCCACCGCCGCCCTGCTCACCGGGTGCGGGCGGTCGTCCGCGTCGCCGGCGACATGGGCCGAGCCGGTGGCCACCGCCACGCCGTTGCCCGACCGCTCGGGTGTCGCGCGCGCCGCGCAGTCATCGCAAGCGCCGGTCGCGGCCGCCTCCGCCGCCCCGGACAAGGTCACCGCGATCCTGACCAAATACCTCAAACCCACAAAAGACAACCCCAAACATCCCGGGTACGCCGGAGCCGTCGCCCTCGTGTCGCAGGACGGCCGGACCCAGCTCACCACCGCCGTCGGGCACGCGCTGCGGTACGGGGCGGGCCCGGTCGACCTGCCCGCGTCGAAGCGGGTCGCCATGCGGACCAACGCGATCTTCGACCTGGCCTCGCTCACCAAGGTCTACACCGCGGTCCTCACGTTGCAGCTGGTCGATCAGGGCAAGGTCGCCCTGGACGCGCCGGTTCAGCGCTACCTGCCCGAGTTCACCGGCGCCGGCCAGGAAAAGATCACCATCGCCATGCTGCTGGCGCACACCAGCGCGCTGCCGGTGGGCGCCAAGGTGACCGGGATGCCCGGCAACACCGCCCGCTGGCGGTCGGTGCTGAGCACGCCGCTGGTGAAGGGCGGCGTGCCGGGCACGACGTTCCGCTACTCCAGCGTCGGGCTCATGGTGCTGGGGCGACTCGTCGAGAAGCTCACCGGCAAGTCGCTGGACAAGGCCCTGCGGGACCACGTCACCACGCCGCTCGGGCTCAAGGACACCGGGTTCCAGCCGCTGAAGTGGGTTTCGGACAAGCGGCGGCTGGTGGCCACGGACGCCCGGACGTCGCGCGGGCTGCTGCGCGGGACCGTGCACGACGACGTCTGCAACATCCTCGGCGGCGTCGCCGGGCACGCCGGGGTGTTCAGCACGGCGCAGGACGTGGCGGTGATCGGGCAGATGCTGCTCGACGGCGGCACCTACCGCGGCAAGCGCATCCTGTCGTCGGCCACGGTCAAGAAGATGCTGACCAACGTCAACAATGGCAAGCCGGCCATCGACGCCGAGCGGCCGGGCCGGTCGGCCGATCATGGCCTGGGCGTCGAGATGAACCAGCCGTGGTTCATGGGCAAGCTGGCCTCGGCCACGGCCTTCGGCCACACCGGCTTCACGGGTACGTCGTTGCTGGTGGTCCCCGCGCGCCGCCAGGTGATCGTGCTGCTGACCAACCGGGCACATCCGAACTGGTCCTGGTCCGATCCGGATGTGCACCGGGTGGCCGTGCACAACGCGATCGCCGGTTAGGGCAGCGACTTCACGTACTTGCCGTTCTGGTTCTGGAACTCCCAGCCGTAGAACTTGTCCCAGTTGATGCTCCACGTCATCAGGCCCCGGAAGTTGGGGTTGGCGCCGCTGCGCGGCGAGTAGCCGCCACAGTTGGCGCCGTTGACAAGGCACCCGACCGCCTGCTGGACGGCGGCGGGGGCGACGTAACCGTTGCCGGCATTGACCGAGCTGGGAGCGCCGAACGCGACCTGGTCCTCGCGCAGGGCGGGGAAGACGTTCGCGGTGTTGCCGGCGACCGGGAAGCCGGCCATCAGCATGTCGGTCATGGCGATGTGGAAATCGGCGCCGCCCATCGAGTGGTACTGGTTGTCCAGGCCCATGATCGAGCCGGAGTTGTAGTCCTGGACGTGCAGGATGGTCAGGAAGTCCCGGACGGCGTAAATGACCGGCAGGTACGAGCCGGCGCGCGGGTCCTGCCCGCCCCACGGGCCCGAGCCGTAGAACTGGTAGCCCAGCTGGACGAAGAACGTCTCGGGGGCCATGGTCAGCACGAAGCCGGCGCCGTAGCGGGCCTTCAGCGTCTTGAGCGCGCTGATCAGGTTGACGATCACCGGCGTGCTGGGGTTCTTGAAGTCGGTGTCGCCGGTGTTCAGCGACAGCGAGTGGCCCTCGAAGTCGATGTCGACGCCGTCCAGGCCGTACTTGTCGATGATGGCGCTCACCGAGCTGACGAACTTGTCCCGGGCGCCGGTGGTGGTGAGCTGCACCTGGCCGTTGGCGCCGCCGATCGACAGCAGCACCTTCTTGCCGGCGGTCCGTTTGGCCTTGATCGCGGCGATGAAGGCGGCTTCGCTCTCGACGCCCGGGCACTCGGTGGCCGGGCACAGCGTGAACCGGATGTCGCCGGAGGTCGCGCTCGTCGGCTCGCCGAAGGCCAGATTGATGATGTCCCAGTCGTTCGGCACGTCGGCCATGCGCAGAAAGCCCGAGCCGTTGGCGAAGCTGGCGTGCAGGTAGCCGATCAGCGCGTGCCTGGGGATGCCGGTGGCCGGCGGCTGCGACGTGGGTGGCGTGGTCGGCGGTGTCGTGGGTGCGGTGGTCGGCGGCGTGGTGGGGGTCGTCGTCGGCGGCGTCGTCGGGGGTCTGGTGGTGGGCGCGGTCGTCGGCGGCGTGGTGCCGCCGCAGACGCCGTTGTCGGCCCAGACGTCCCACTGGCCGGAGTGGGTGGCCGGGGATTCGTTCTGGGTCCACCACTTGGCGGTGTAGTTGTGGCCGTTCTGCGAAGCGGAGTTGCCACCGACGTAGACGGCGGTGGCGCTCCACGCGGGGGCGCAGGCGGTCGCGGCACTGGCGGAGGAGGCGAGGTAGACCATGCCTCCGGCGGCAGCGAGGGATGCGACCACGCTGAAGATGATCGATCGGCGCATGGAATATTTTTAAGACTGTTAACTGTAAAAGTAAATAGAAAGGGCTTAATCAGCTGTCGTTCGTCCACTCGGTGCGGTCGAGGTAGCCGTCGCCGCTGTCGTCGTACATGCGCTTCTCGAAGAGGCCGTCGTGGTCCTTGTCGTAATCGGCGAAGTCGACCCGGTTGTCGAGGTCGGTGTCGTGGCCGATGAAGTCGGCGCGGCCGTCGCCGTTGAGGTCGACCAGGATCTCGGCGCCGCCGTGCCCGTCGCCGCGATAGGTCGCCTTGTCGAGGTGGCCGTCGCCGTCGGCGTCCACCCGGTTGTGATAGCCCTTGGGCGGGGCCGCCGCGTGCAGACGCTCGCCGGTCTCGCGGACCGCCTCGCCCAGGCTCGGCGGCGCCTCGCCCAGACCGGACACCGCCGACACGGGCGGCAAACCGTCCAGATCGGGCCGATCGCCCATGCCCACGTGCGGCTCGCCGGGCGCATCGGCGCCAGCGGCCAGCCCCCGCATCGTCATCCCCGCCGCGGTGCCGAATTCCGACCACACACCGAGGTCATCGCCGTCCTGTTGGGTCATGCCTAGACGATAAGTCGGTCAGTCCAGTTCCGGCATCGCCACGGGGGACGGACGTGGCCGGCAAGTGCCGCATCGCACGGCGTCCTCGACGACGAGCGCCTCCACCCGGCGCCGCGAGTCGGAGTGGCTCACCTGGAGGATGTACGGCCCGAACCGGGCGTGATCGGGGCAGACCGCCCGCCCGCAGAAGCGGCAGGCGGCCCGGGCGGACTCGGCGCAGAACCAGCAGAGCACGCCCCCGACGTTACCTAGGGCGCGGGACTGCCCTCTATAGACGAAGTTTCGGGCGTCGTCGTGGTCGACTCGGTCTCCGAGGGCGTCGGACTCGTCGTCGGCGGGGTCGACCCCGGAGTCGTCGGCGACCTCGTCGGCGGCGGAGCCTTGGTGGTGGTCGGACGCGTCGTGGGCGGCCGCGTGGTGGTGGCCTCCTGCGTCGGCGCCGTCGTGGTCGGCTCGCCGGTCGGCGCAGTCGTCGGGGCCGGCGCGGTGGTCGCCGCCGGATCGCTGGTGACGCTCGCCGAGGGCGCGACGCTCGGCTCCGCCGAGGTGGTCGCCTCCTCCGACGGCGCCGGCTCCTCGGACGGGGTGGCCTCCTCCGACGGCGGCGTCACCGGCACGCCGTCACCGCAGCTCAGGTCGCCGCCGGTCGCCTTGGTCACGGCGCCGCCCACCGCAACCTCGCCGGTGGACACGGTCACCGCGTCGGCCTCGACCGCATACCAGGCGGCGCCCGCGTTGACCACCGGGCCCGATGCCCGGTCGCCCGATGCCCGGTCGACCGTGAGCCGCAGCGGGTGGAAGGCCCCGCTGGTGCCGGTCGTGTCGGCGAGCACCCGGCCGGCCCGCAGCGTCAGCGCGCCGGTCGGCGACTGGTGTCGCCCGCTGCCGACCGCCAGGCCGTCGAGCCGAAGTCGCGACCCCGCGCAGAGCACGGTCACCCCGCCGCCCGGGAAGATCAGCTCGGCCTTCGACCCGGTGGGCACCTCGACCTGCAGGCCCGGACCGACATACCGCGACGAGCCACTCTCGAACGTCTCCACCGACCCGCCGTCGGTGGCGTTCACCCGGCCCCGGTCGACCGTAAGCAGCACCTGGTCGCGGGGCATCTCGGCCCATGCCGGTCCGGGCCGGAAGCTGAGCCCGACCAGCACCAGCGCCACCGCCAGCAGGATCACCGTGAGCCACCACAGCCGGCTCTCGAACCGGCGGTCGATCGACTGGTCGCCGAGTCCCGCGGGCGGGCCGGGCGGCACCTTGAGCGGCGGGTAGGCGCTGGTCGCCGGCGAGCCGGGGCGCAGGACGCCGACCGGCATCGGGGATCCGGGGCGGTGCGCGGCGCCGACCAGCGGCGGCAGGTCGGAGGCGTCGGGCAGGACCCAGAGGCGTACGGGGGTGAGGGTCTGCGCGACCATGCCCGGCTCGCCGTCGCCGACCGGGCCGACCAGCGTGCCGCGCCGCAGCTCCACGCCGTCGGGCATGGCGATCACGCCGGACTCGACGACGACCGCGTGGGTGGGGCCGGGCAGGACCACCGGCGCGCCTGGCTCGAGGTCGACCGGGTGCGCCGAGGCGATCAGCGCGAGCCGCTGGTCGACGGCGAGGCCGGCCAGCGCCGGGGTGTCCGCGAACAGCGCCTCGGCCTCGGCCCGGTCCTGCGGGGGCGGCCCGGGCAGCGGCCCGACCACGCTCGCCACGGTGGCGCTCGGGATGTAGAGCAGGGACGTGCCGGCCGTGTGCCAATCGAGCTGGGTGGAGCGGCCGGTGATCGCGTTGACCAGCCCCACGACGCCGCCGGGGCCGACGTGGTGGCGGACCGTGCCGGGCGGGTCGCCGGGCTTGCGGCCCTGCAGCGCGCCCTCGACGACCACGTAGACGGCCGACTGCGGACCACCCGCCTGCACCACCTGGCGGCCGGTCGGCGGGTGCACCCAGCGGGCCCGGGCGGCGAGGCCGGCCAGCGCCGGGTCGGGCAGGCCGCCCAGGTCGGAGGCGCGCAGCGCGGCGATCCGGCGCGGGCTGTCGTTCTCGCGGTCGCTCTCGGCGTGCTGCCGCCGCGAGCGGCGCCACCAGCGGGTGAGGCGGGCCAGCACGAAGAAGACGGCGGGCGCGCCGAGCCCGAGGACGATCAGGATCAGCAGCAGGCCGCCGAGCAACCCGGTCAGGCCGGTGGCCAGGCCCGAGATGCGGTCCGCGAACACTCGGTAGGTGAGCACGGCGGCGAGCGCGAGCCACGCCATCGAGAGCACGCCGTACATGGCGATGAGCCGGCCCTCGCGGTCGAGCGCCGACCAGCGCGGCGGGCGCCCGCGCAGCCGGCCGCCCACCCAGGCGAGGGCGCGTGCGCGCAGCTGCGGAATCTCCAGCCAGTCCATCAGCAGGTAGTGCCCGTCGAGCGGCAGGATCGGGCTGAGCTGGAAGAACGCGTTCAGGTAGCACAGAAAGGCGAGCTTGAACGCGAGCCCGGACAGCGCCGGGATCGCCAGGCCGCCGAGCTGCGCGAGCCCGGCCAGCATCAGCACGCTGCCGGGTCCGGCCGCGGCCACCAGGATGCGGGCGCGGCGGCCGGCCATCCAGACGTCGGTGGTGTCGACGAAGAACGACGGGATGCCGACATGGACGAGCAGGCCGGCGGCGGGCACCTCGCGCCCGGCGGCCTTGGTGGCGAGCCCCCGGGCGAGCTCATGGGTGACCAGGACGAGCGCGTTGAGGACGACCAGCACGACCGCGCCCAGCAGATACGAGTCGCCGGTGAGGAAGAGCGAGCGGCTGCCGCGGACCCAGGTCGCGACGAACAGGCCGAGGCCGAGCACCGCGAGCGCGGCGGTGGCGACGAACGCGCCGGTGCCGAAGAGGAGCCGGCCGCCGGCTCGGTAGAGGGCGGTCATCAGGCCGTCGGCGTCGAAGACCAGCATCCGGCGGCCGCGCGCCGCGGCGGCCATCGAGTTGCCGACCCGCTCGGGCAGCGCCTTGCGCCGGGCCTCCTGCACCGGGCGGAACGCGTCGGTGGGCAGCTCGTCGAGCATGCGGTTGCCGGCCAGGTCGGCCACCACGCGGCGGACCTCGTCGGGGGCGAGTCGCCCGGCGATGCGGGCGAACTCGGCGACCAGCCGGGCCACCGTGCTCTGCCCGTCCATCAGCAGGGCGAGCTGCCACTCCTCGGTGGTGAGCCGCAGGTATCCGGCGCGCGAGCCGCTGTCGGGCGAGCGCAGCATGATGTATTCGTCGCCGCGGGCGGAGGTCAGCTGCACCGCCTCGATGCCGGCGCGCAGCACCGGCCGGGCCCGGACCGGGTTGAGCCGATCGACGACGGCGCCCCACAGACCGGGGTCAGCGGGCCCGCCGGGCTCGCCCGGCGCCCGTCCGGCCAGGGCTTCCCAGACGTTCATCCGGGTCTCGACGTAGGTCACCTGAGGGGGCCTCTCACTGAACCTGTCAACGTGGCCAGGGCGGCAGCTCCGGCACCGGGCGGCGGCGCGCAACCTCTGGCCCGACGCCAGGTGACAGATTCCCCCGTCGCCGCCGATGGCGGAATGGAGAGTAGGCGGTCGGCCACCGGAAACGCGAGTCCCGGGCGGCGAATCGCGGCTGTTGCCCGAGAAAGTCCGTGAATAGCGGCATACATGGCGAGCGGCGCGCGGCGTGACAACCCCCTTGTCACACCGCCCGCCGCCACGGGGTGGGAACGGCCCTACTCGGCCTCGGCCAAAGTGACCGTGACCTGCTTCTTCTCCCCGCCCCGGGTGAAGTCGATGGTCATCTTCTGGCCGACCGTGCCGGCCTGCACCGCGGCGACCAGGTCGTTGGAGTCGTCGATCGCCTTGCCGTCGACCGCGGTGACCACGTCGCCCTGCTGGAGGCCGGCCTTGGCGGCCGCGCTGTTGGCCGTGACGGTGGAGACGAGCGCGCCGCCGTTCTCGGCGTCGGTGACGCTGACGCCGAGCGCCGGGTGGCTCACCTTCTTGCCGGCCATCAGGTCGTTGGCCACCTTGCTGGCCTTGTCGCTGGGGATCGCGAAGCCGAGGCCGATGTTGCCGGAGCTCTGGCCCTGGGTGGCGATCGCCGAGTTGATGCCGATGACCTCGCCGTTGACGTTGACCAGGGCGCCGCCGGAGTTGCCCGGGTTGATCGGCGCGTCGGTCTGCAGCAGGCCGGACATCGTGGTGGTGCCGGACTGCTGCGGTGGCTGGTTGCCGCCGAACGGACTCTGCTGCCGGTCGTCGTCGCTGGAGGACTGGATGGTGCGGTCCTTGGCGCTGATGATGCCGGCGGTGACCGACCCCTCGAGGCCGAGCGGGCTGCCGATCGCCAGCACGGTGTCGCCCACCTGCATCTTGGCGCTACTGCCGAACTTCGCCGCGTGCAGGCCCGAGACGCCGCTCGCCTTCACCACGGCCAGGTCGGTGCGCGGGTCGGTGCCGACGATGCCGGCCTGCACCTTCTTGCCGTCGGCGAAGATCACCGTCACGGTGTCGCCCTGCGCGGTCGCGACCACGTGGTTGTTGGTGACGATGTAGCCGTCGGCGGTGAGGATCACGCCGGATCCCTCGCCCGACCCGGTGGTGATCGACACGACGCTGTCCTGGACCGACGAGGCGATCTGGGAGAGCGACGAGCGGTCGACCACGCGGGTGACCGAGGAGTTGCTCGTCTGCGCCGTCGGGTTGGCGCCGTCGTCGTCGAAGGCCAGCGCGGTCGCGGCGCCCACGCCGCCCGCGGCCAGCGCGATCAGCACGGCGGCGGCGCCGGCCGCGAAGATCTTGCGGCCCCGGCCGGGGCGCGGCGGCTGCTGGCCGGCGCCGACCGGAGCGGCCCAGGCCGGCTGACCTCCGGTGGGCTGCCAGGCCGGCTGACCCTCGGCGGCCTGCCAGGCCGGCTGACCCTCGGCGGCCTGCCAGGCCGGCTGACCCTCGGCGGGCGGCTGGGGCTGGGCGGCCGGCTGGGGCTGGGCGGGCGCGCCGTTCCAGCCGTTCGCGTAGGCGGACTGCTGCGCGTACTGCTGGTGATAGGCGTGCTGCTGCCCATACGGCTGCTGATAGCCCGGCTGCTGCCACGGCGATTGCGGGGCCTGCGGCGGCTGAGGGGCCTGCGGCGGCCACGGCGTGCCGGACTGAGGCGCACCCGACGCCGGGGCGCTCCACTGCGACTGCGTGGCGGCGCCGGGGTGGCCGGCGTGCGGCTGCACGGCGACGGTCGGATGCTCGGACACGCCCCGCTCCGGGCTGCTGCTCTCCGGGGAGGCGCTGCTGCTCTCCTGGGGGGCGCTGCCCTCAGCGGAGGCATCCGCGGTGCGCGGGTCGGTCTCGTTCTCGTTCATGACACCCACCTTGCCCCGTCGTTCTCGTATCGCACTGTGTTACGCCTGGACGTTTTCTGTGAAGCTTTACCGGGATTTACGGCCTTTGCCAAAGCAGCAGCGGCGGCCCGTCCCCTACTTCGACTCCTCCGCCACGGTGGGCAAGGTGACCCGGAAGGTGGCGCCCTGGCCGCGCTCGCTGATCACCTCGACCGTGCCCTGATGCGAGCGCACGATCGCCGCGACGATGGCGAGCCCCAGGCCGGTGCCGGACTTGGTGCGGTCGGTGCGCCGGGTGCGGGCCTCGTCGACGCGGTAGAAGCGCTCGAAGACGTGTGCCTTCTGCTCCGGGGAGAGGCCCGGGCCGGTGTCGCTGATCTCGATGATCGCCCGGTGACCCGGCTCGGCGAACAGCCGCAGCGTCACCTTGGCGTCCGGCGGGGTGTGCACCAGCGCGTTGGTCATCAGGTTGCCGATCACCTGCCGCAGCCGCGCGTCGTCGCCGTACGCCACGAGCTTGTCCGGCTCGTCGCGGACCTCGAGGGTGATGTCCCGATCGGGCGCCATCGCCTCGGCGGCCTGCACCGCGTCGAGCGCGAGCACTGGCAGCTCGACCGGACCGAGGTTGAGCGGCCGCTCGCGGTCGAGCCGGGCGAGCAGCAGCAGGTCCTCCACGAGCAGACCCATCCGGGCGGCCTCGTCCTCGATCCGGCGGACCAGCTTGGCCACCTCCTCGGGGTCGGTGACGGCGCCCTGGCGGTACAGCTCGGCGAAGCCGCGGATGGTGGTGAGCGGGGTGCGCAGCTCGTGCGACGCGTCGGCGACGAACTGCCGCATCTTGGCCTCGGAGGCCAGCGCCCGCGCCTCGGAGGCCTTGGCCGCCTCGGCCGCGTGCCGGGCCGCCTGCTCGGACTCGGCCCGCGCGATGAACGCCGCCTCGATCTGGGCCAGCATCGCGTTCAGCGCGCGGGAGAGCCGGCCCAGCTCGGTGGTGGGCTCGACGCCGTCGTGGTCCTCGGGGTCGGGGACGCGCTGGGTGAGGTCGCCGGCGCCGATCGCGGCGGCGGTCCGCTCGATCTGCAGCAGCGGGATCAGGCTCTGCCGCACCAGCGCCGCGCCGACCGAGGCGAGCGCGATCAGCACCCCCACGCCGACCAGCACGTCCGCCCGGACCAGCCGGGCGATCGCCTCGTCGATGCCGGTCATCCGCTGCCCGACGTAGAGCCAGCTGCCGTTCTCCGCCTGGACGACCAGCATCCGCCACAGGGACCGGCCGTCGACCGAGCGGACCGTGTACGGCGTGTCCAGGTGCGCGTTGATCTCGGCGAAGTCGGTCAGGAACGGCGGCTGATCCCCCGGGGAGGTGGCGAGGCTGGCGGGGTAGACCGGGCCGAGGCCGGTGGTCGACTTCTCGGCGGCCATGAAGTCCGGCGGCCCCACCACCGTGTACTGCTTGTTGATGTTCAGCGCCTGGGCGCGCTGGGTCACCACCGAGGTTTCCGCGAACGTGTGCAGCTGCGCGTCCATCCGCGAGATGAGGTAGTTGTGCAGCGCGTACGTGCTCGCCAGGCTGATCAGCGTGAGCGCCGCGAGGACCAGGATCAGCACCGACGCGACCAGCTTGGTGCGCAGCGAGACGCGGCGCAGATTGGGCTGCGGCGGGAGGGAGCCACGCACCCGCTCGGTCAACGTCACCGCGAGCTCAGACGGCGGGTTTGCGCAGCACGTATCCGACGCCGCGCAGGGTGTGGATCAGGCGCGGCTGCACGTTGTCGACCTTGCGCCGCAGGTACGAGATGTACGACTCGACGATGTTGTCGTCGCCGCGGAAGTCGTACTTCCACACGTGGTCGAGGATCTGCGCCTTGGAGAGCACGCGGTTGGCGTTGAGCATCAGGTAGCGCAGGAGCTTGAACTCGGTCGGCGACAGCTGCACCCGGTTGCCGGCCCGGTAGACCTCGTGCGTCTCCTCGTCGAGCTCGAGGTCGGCGAAGACCAGGCGGGACGGCTCCTCGTCACCCGCGGTGGTGCGGCGGAGCACGGCCCGGATGCGGGCGGTGAGCTCCTCGAGGCTGAACGGCTTGGTCACGTAGTCGTCGCCGCCGAGCGTGAGCCCGCGGATCTTGTCGTCGGTGCCGTCGCGGGCGGTCAGGAAGACCACCGGCGTGCGCTGCCCGCCCTCGCGCATGAGCCGGATGACCTCGAAACCGTCGAGGTCGGGCAGCATGACGTCGAGGACGACCAGGTCGGGCGTCGCGTTCTTCGCCGCGCTGACGGCAGCGCTGCCGCTGGTGGCGGTGCTGACGTCGAACCCGGCGAAGCGCAGGCTGGCGGAAAGAAGCTCCAGGATGTTGGCGTCGTCCTCGACGACGAGGAGCTTCGCCTCACTCTGCTTGGGCTGGGTCTGAGCTGCCATGACACCCATTCTTGAACAATCCGCTGCAATCCCGCTGCACAGCGACTGAAAGTTGTCTGTGAAAGTATTCAGACTACGCGGATCGGCGGCACCCGGACGGACCGGCCGGTGAACGCCGTGTGCGAGCCTTCCAGGCATGAGGATTCCGGCACGCTTCAACGGCCCACCGGGCAGTGGCAACGGCGGATGGTCGGCCGGCGCGTTCGCCGCCGCGGCGGGAGCGCGGGCCGGCGGGCCGGCGGTGGAGGTGACGCTGCGGGTGCCGCCGCCGTTGGACACCGAACTTTCGGTTACTCACGAAGACGTACGCGATGGGTCCGGATCTTTGATCGCGGAGCTGGCGCCGGCCGATCGGGCTGATTTTTCGGAATTCCCGGGTTTTGTGCCGTTCGCCGAGGCCGTCGAGGCCTCGCGCGGCTACCCGGGGTTCGCGGCGCACCCCTTCCCCACCTGTTTCGTGTGCGGCCCGCAGCGCCCGGACGGCCTGCGGATCTTTCCCGGGCCGCTCGGCGACGGCCGGACGGCGGCGCCCTGGACGGTGCCGGCCGATGTCGAGTTGGCGACTATCTGGGCGGCGCTCGACTGCCCCGGCGGCTGGACCGCGATGGCGCAGGGCCGGACGTTCGTGCTCGGCCGGATCGCGGTCACCGTCGCTGAGCTGCCCGGACCCGGCGCGAGCTGCGTCGTGGCCGGGCGGATGTCGGCGACTTCCGGCCGCAAGGCCATGGTCGATTCCATCCTGTACGCCGAGAGCGGCGCGCCGATGGCAGCGGCTCGGGCCACGTGGATAGCGGTGGCCTAGTACCTTGATCCTTCAGCCAGGGCGGAAGGGAGCAGCCGCGATGAGCGGGCCAGCGACCGACGACATCGTCGTCGATCACCTCACCAAGCAGTACAAGAAGCTGCGCGCGGTGGACGACCTCAGCTTCGCCGTCCGCTCCGGGCGCGTCACCGGGTTCCTCGGGCCCAACGGCGCCGGCAAGACCACCACCCTGCGCATGCTGCTCGGGCTGGTCACGCCGACCGCCGGCACCGCCACCATCGGCGGCCGCAAGTACGTCGACCTGCCCGACCCGATCCGGCGCGTGGGCGCGGTCCTCGAGGCGTCCAGCGCGCACCGCGGCCGCACCGGGCGCAACCACCTGCGGATGATCTGCAAGGCGGCCGGCCTGCCCGAGACGCGGGCCGACGAGGTGCTCGAGCTGACCGGGCTCACCCCGGCCGCCAAGCGCAAGTTCAAGGGCTACTCGCTCGGCATGAAGCAGCGGCTCGGCATCGCCGCCGCCATGCTCGGCGACCCGCGGGTGCTGGTGCTCGACGAGCCGGCCAACGGCCTCGACCCCGAGGGCATCCGCTGGATGCGTGACCTGCTCAAGGCCCTCGCGGCCGAGGGGCGCACGGTGCTGGTCTCCAGCCACCTGCTCGGCGAGATGCAGCTGCTCGCCGACGACGTGGTGATCGTGGCGGCCGGCAAGCTGATCCGGCAGGGGCCGGTCGACGAGGTGCTCGGCTCGATGGGCACGTCCCAGGTGCGGGTGCGCACGCCGCAGGCCGCCGAGCTGGGCGACGCGCTCAGCAAGCTGGGCGCCACGGTCTCGCCCCAGCCCGACGGCGCGCTGCTGGTCGGCGGCGTCGAGGCGGCCGCGATCGGGCACGCCGCCTTCACCGCCTCGGTCGAGCTGCACGAGCTCACCCCCGAGCGCGGCGATCTCGAACAGGTCTTCCTTCAGCTCACGGCGGGAATGGCGGGCATCCGATGAGACTGGTCAACGCCGAGCTCTTCAAGATCCGCACCACCGCGCTCTGGTGGATCATGGGCATCATCCTGCTCCCGCTCTACGCGGCCAGCCTCGGCTTCAACTGGCTGACCTCGTACGCGTACCTCAGCGGCCAGGCCGACGGCGGTGGCGCGGACGCGCAGGCGCAGATCGACGCGGCCGCCCAGCCGATCAACATCGCCACCAACCTGTACACCACCGGGCAATACATGGGCGTGCTGATCGTCCTGCTGCTCTCCGCGATCATCGTGACCAGCGAGTTCTTCCACCTCACCGCGACCACCACGTTCCTGGTGACGCCGCGGCGGGAGGCGGTCATCCTGGCCAAGCTCGGCGCCGGGATCATCGTGGCGCTGGTGGTCTGGGTGGTCACCACGCTGCTCAACCTGATCCTGGTCCCGATCATCCTGGACGCGCTGAACGTTCCGGTCCAGCTCGGCGAGCCGGCGGTCTGGCGGGCCATCGGGCTGAACGCGCTGGCCTTCGGGCTGTGGGCGGTGCTCGGCGTCGGCCTCGGCGTGCTCATTCGCAGTCAGCTGGCGGCGACGCTGACGCTCGCGATCGTCTACACGGTCGGTGCCGCGGTGATCGGCGGGATCTTCCAGCTGCTCGCCAGCCAGGTGGCCGAGTGGATCGGGAAGCTCCAGGTGCTGGTGCCGACCACGGCGTCGCAGCTGATGCTCGCGGGAACCGAGTTGCCCGGCAACCCTCCGCGCTGGGTCGGCGCCGTCGTGTTGATCGGTTACGCGGTGATCGCCGGGGTCGTCGGCACGCTGATCACCAAGCGCCGCGACATCTCCTAGCCCGGCCGCCCGCAGCGGCGGACCGGGCCCGGGACGCGTAGCCTTGACACCGAATTCTTCCCGTCCCATGTGACGAAACAGTCGCGTGCTGACAAACACGGTGAAAGAGGCGAACACGAAAGTGTCGACCCAGCAGCAGACTTCGCATGACAACCCACTCGCGGACTTCGGTCCCAACGAGTGGATCGTCGACGAGATGTACCAGCGCTACCTGGCCGACCCCACGAGCGTCGACCCGGCGTGGCACGACTTCTTCGCCGACTACAAGCCGGCGATGGCCACCGGTTCGATCGTCACGCCGGATGAGGCGACCGCCGCGAACGCGACCGCCTCCGCGGCCCGCGCCGGCACGGATGCCCCCGCCGCGACGACCGTGGCCCCGGTCAAGCCGACCGTGCCGGAAACTGCGAAGCCTGCTCCGAAGCCCGCGCCGGCCGCCAAGCCCGCGCCCGCCGCCGCGAACGGCAAGGCCCCCGAGGGTGCCAAGATCACCACGCTGCGCGGCGTCGCTGCCAAGATCGTGCAGAACATGGACTCCTCGCTCGAGGTGCCCACCGCGACGTCGGTGCGCGCGGTCCCGGCCAAGCTGATGGTCGACAACCGCATCGTGATCAACAACCACCTCGCCCGCGGGCGCGGTGGCAAGGTCAGCTTCACCCACCTCATCGGCTGGGCGCTGGTCCGCGCCGTGGTGGCCCACCCCGAGATGAACAACTCGTTCGCCCAGATCGACGGCAAGCCCGCGATGGTCGCGCCCGAGCACATCAACCTCGGCATCGCCATCGACCTGGCCAAGAAGGACGGCTCCCGCACGCTGGTCGTCCCGTCCATCAAGAACTGCGAGACGATGGACTTCCGCAAGTTCTGGCAGGCGTACGAGGACGTCGTGCGGCGCGCCCGCCGCAACGAGCTGACCATGGACGACTACACCGGCACCACGATCTCGCTGACCAACCCGGGCGGCATCGGCACGGTCCATTCGATCCCGCGCCTGATGGCCGGGCAGAGCGCGATCATCGGCGTCGGCGCGATGGAGTACCCGGCGCAGAACGCCGGGATGAGCGACGACACCCTCGCCGAGATCGGCGTCAGCAAGGTCACCACGCTCACCAGCACCTACGACCACCGGGTCATCCAGGGCGCCCAGTCCGGCGAGTTCCTCAAGGTGATGCACGAGCTGCTGCTCGGCGAGCACGGCTTCTACGACGACATCTTCACCTCGCTGCGGATTCCGTACGAACCCGTCCGCTGGGTGCGCGACGTGGCCCGCACCTCCGAGGGCCAGATCGACAAGGCCGCGCGGGTGGTGGAGCTGATCCACGCGTACCGGGTGCGTGGCCACCTGATGGCCGACACCGACCCGCTCGAGTTCGAGATCCGCCGCCACCCCGACCTCGACGTGCTCCAGCACGGCCTGACCCTGTGGGACCTCGACCGCACGTTCCCGGTCGGCGGCTTCGCCGGCAAGCAGCGGATGAAGCTGCGCGACGTGCTGGGCGTGCTGCGCGACACCTACTGCCGCCGGGTCGGCATCGAGTACATGCACATCCAGGGCCCCGAGGAGCGGCGCTGGATCCAGGACCGCATCGAGATCAAGTACGCCAAGCCCGACCAGGACGAGCAGAAGCACATCCTCAACCGGCTCAACGCGGCCGAGGCCTTCGAGACCTTCCTGCAGACCAAGTTCGTCGGCCAGAAGCGCTTCTCGCTGGAGGGCGGCGAGTCGCTGATCCCGCTGCTCGACGCGGTGCTGCAGTCCTCGGCCGAGGCCGGGCTCGACGAGATGGTCATCGGCATGGCCCACCGCGGCCGGCTGAACGTGCTGGCCAACATCGTCGGCAAGCCGTACGAGAAGATCTTCTACGAGTTCGAGGGTCAGATGGACCCGAAGTCGGCCCACGGCTCCGGCGACGTCAAATACCACCTCGGCCAGACCGGCAAGTACACGACGCCGGACGGCGAGCACTCCACCACGATCAGCGTGGTGGCCAACCCGTCCCACCTCGAGGCCGTCGACCCGGTGCTGGAGGGCATCGTCCGGGCCAAGCAGGACCGCCTCGACCTCGGCCTGCACGGTTACACGGTGCTCCCGGTGCTGGTGCACGGCGACGCCGCGTTCGCCGGCCAGGGCGTGGTCGCCGAGACGCTGAACCTCTCCCAGCTGCGGGGGTACCGCACCGGCGGCACGGTCCACGTGATCGTCAACAACCAGGTCGGCTTCACTACCGCGCCGGAATACAGTCGCTCGTCGATGTACTCGACCGACGTGGCGCGGATGATCCAGGCGCCGATCTTCCACGTGAACGGCGACGACCCCGAGGCCGTCGTGCGGGTCGCCAAGCTGGCCTTCGAGTACCGCCAGGCGTTCAACAAGGACGTCGTCATAGACATGGTCTGCTACCGCCGGCGCGGCCACAACGAGGGCGACGACCCGTCGATGACCAACCCGCGGATGTATCAGATCATCGACACCAAGCGCTCGGTGCGAAAGCTCTACACCGAGGAGCTGATCGGCCGCGGCGACATCACCGTCGACGACGCCCAGGAGCAGCTGCGCGACTACCAGTCCCAGCTCGAGCAGGTCTTCAAGGCCACCCGCGACGCCGCCGGCTCCCCGCCCCGGCCGCGGGTCATCTCCGACGAGGCCGAGCCGCAGGTCGACACCGCGGTCGACGCGTCCGTGGTGCGCTCGGTCGGCCAGGCGCACGTCGAGCTGCCCGAGGGCTTCACCCCGCACAAGCGGGTCCAGCAGCTGCTCGAGCGGCGGGCCAAGATGGCCAACGAGGGCGGCATCGACTGGGCGTTCGGCGAGCTGGTCGCGTTCGGCTCGCTGCTGAGCGAGGGCGTCACCGTGCGGCTGGCCGGGCAGGACTCGCGCCGCGGCACGTTCGTCTCCCGGCACGCCTCGATCGTCGACGCCAAGACCGGCAAGGACTTCCTGCCGCTGTCGTCGCTGGCCACCGGCAACGCCCGGTTCTTCGTGCACGACTCGCTGCTGTCCGAGTACGCGGCGATGGGCTTCGAGTACGGCTACTCGGTGGAGAACCCGGACGCGCTGGTCCTCTGGGAGGCGCAGTTCGGCGACTTCGCCAACGGCGCCCAGTCGATCGTGGACGAGTTCATCTCCTCCGGCGAGGTGAAGTGGGGCCAGCAGTCGTCGCTGGTGCTGCTGCTCCCGCACGGCCAGGAGGGCCAGGGCCCCGACCACTCGTCCGGCCGGCCCGAGCGCTTCCTGCAGCTCTGCGCGCAGGACAACATGCGGGTGGCGAACGTGACCACCCCGGCGAACTACTTCCACGTGCTGCGCCGCCAGGCCCTGTCGAGCAAGCGCAAGCCGCTGGTGGTGTTCTCGCCCAAGTCGCTGCTGCGGCACAAGCTGGCCACCTCCTCGGTGGCCGACTTCACCCAGGGCACGTTCCAGCCGGTGATCGGCGACGCCGGCATCAACGGCACGCCGCTCGACGCGAAGTCGGTCCGGCGGGTGCTGCTCTGCTCGGGCAAGGTCTACTACGACCTGTTCCAGGCCCGCGCCGAGCGCGGCATCACCGACACCGCGATCATCCGGATGGAGCAGATCTACCCGCTGCCGGTGGCCGAGCTCAAGGCGATCCTGGCGCAGTACCCGGACGCCGAGGACTTCGCCTGGGTCCAGGAGGAGCCGGCCAACCAGGGCGCCTGGTCGTTCGTGGCGCTCAACCTGCTCGAGCACCTCGAGGGCGTGCGGCTGCGGCGCATCTCGCGCCCGGCGGCGGCCGCCCCGGCGGTCGGGTCGGCCAAGATGCACGACGCCGAGCAGGCGGCGCTGATCGAAGCCGCGCTGCCCCGCCCGTGAGTCGACGGGGGCGCCTCGCCGCGGCGAGGCGCCCCCTCTTACTATCCGGGCATGTACTTCACCGATCGGGGCATCGAGGAGCTGGTCGACCGGCGCGGCGAGGAAACCGTCACGCTCGAGTGGCTGGGCGAGCAACTGCGCACCTTCGTCGACCTCAACCCGGAGTTCGAGACGCCGATCGAGCGGCTCGCCACCTGGCTGGCCCGCCACGACGAGGATGACGAGGAGTGACTCGCCGCGCCCCCTCCGCCGTCTGGAGCGGGCGCCCGGTGTCACGGTTCCGGATTCCTGGTGGGCGCGCGTCCCCGCGGTCAAGGCGCTGCCGGATGTGCTCCGGGTGGTGCGGACGCCGGGGAAGCGGGTCAACTCGTACTTCCTGCGGGCCGAGACCATGCACGGGCTGTACACGTACCTCGAGAGCCTCCCCGGATCCCCCGACCACGACCTGCACGAGCGCAGCCACGGCGAGGGCTTCCTGACCCTGCTGGAGCGCAAGTTCCGGGGGTACGGGTTCTATCTCATGGACGAGCCGGAAGCGCCGCTGTCGTTCACCTCGACGCTGCGGCTGGTGGCCCACCTCGACCAGCTTCGCCTGGCCGGCGCCCAGGTCGTGGTCGCGACGCATTCGCCGCTGCTCACCGCGCTGCCGGGGGCGACGATCCTGGAGCTCGGGGAGCACGGCATCCGGCGTACGCCATGGGATGATCTTGAATTGACCGCACGCTGGCGGCTCTTCCTCGCGTCGCCGGAGAGCTACCTGCGACACATGCTGTAGGGACTTTGTACCCGGTGCCGTTCGCCCCGCGGCCGGTAGGTTGATGGACGTGGCACGAAGCGTCTATGTGGCCGGGCTGGGCCCGGGCGTCGGCAAGGGCACCGTCGCGCTCGGGCTGGTCGAGCTCCTCTCCCGGCAGGTGGCGCGCATCGGCGTGTTCCGCCCGCTGCTCTCCGGTCCGGGCGACGACCCGCTGCTCTCCCTGCTGACCGAGCGATATCCGGTGATGGCGCCCTACGCCGACTCCTACGGCGTGACCGCGGCCGAGGCCGGCTCGCTGATCGCCGACGGCAAGTGGGAGGAGCTGATCGGCCGGATCGTGGGGCGCTACCGCGAGGTGGAGCGGCGCTGCGCCTCGGTCGTGGTGATCGGCAGCGACTTCGCGGGCGGGCCGTCGTCCTCCTCCGCCGACGAGATCCCTCGCGAGCTCGGCTTCAACGCCCGGCTCGCCACCGAGTTCGGCAGCGTCGTCATCCCGGTGATCAGCGGCGAGGGGCGCACCGAGGAGACGCTGGGGGCGGCCGCCCGCAGCGCGTACCACTCGCTGACCGACCTCGGCGCGACCGTGCTCGCGGTGATCGCCAACCGGGTGCCCGACGGGCGTTGCGCGCCGACCGCCGGCCTGCCCGTGCCGACCTGGTCGATCCCCGAGGTCGCGGCGGTGGCCGCGCCGACCGTGGCCGAGGTGGCCGCCGCGCTCGGCGGCACCGTGGTCACCGGCGGCGACGGCGCCCTCGACCGCGACGTGCTCGACTACGTGGTCGGCGCCGCGCACGTGCCGATGCTGCTCGAGCACCTGACCGACGGCGCGTTGATGATCACCCCCGGCGACCGGGCCGACCTGCTGGTGGCCGCCAGCGCCGCGCACGCCGCCGGCAACGTCACGCTCTCCGGGCTGGTGCTGACGCTCGGCGAGTTCCCCGACCCGCGCGCGGTCGAGGTGATCGAGCGGCTCAACACCGGCCTGGCGATGCTGGTGGTGCCGACCGACAGCTACCACACGATCGCCGCCGCCGGCCGCATCGAGGCCCGGCTGAGCACCCGTACCCCGCGCAAGGTCGAGGCCGCGATCGGCGCGTTCGAGCAGAGCGTCGACACCGCCGAGCTGGCCCGCCTGCTCGACGTGGCCCGCTCGACCCGGGTCACCCCGCTGATGTTCGAGAACGATCTGATCGACCGCGCTCGCGCCGACCGGCGGCACCTGGTGCTGCCCGAGGGCACCGACGAGCGCATCCTGCGGGCCACCGAGACGCTGCTGCGCCGCGGGGTCGCCGACCTGACGCTGCTCGGCGACCCGGCCGAGATCGGCCGCCGGGCCCGCGAGCTCGGCGTCTCGATCGGGGACGCCCGGCTGGTCGACCCCTCGGCGTCCGAATGGCGTGACCGGTTCGCGGCCCGTTACGCCGAGCTGCGCAAGAAGCGGGGCGTCACCCTCGATCTCGCGTACGACGTGGTCCGGGACGTGAACTACTTCGGCACGATGATGGTCGCCGAAGGGCTCGCCGACGGCATGGTGTCGGGGGCCAACCACACCACCGCGGCCACCATCCGGCCGGCCTTCGAGATCATCAAGACGGTGCCCGAGGTGTCGGTCGCGTCCAGCGTGTTCTTCATGCTGCTCGCCGACCGGGTGCTGGTCTACGGCGACTGCGCGGTCAACCCCGACCCCGACGCCGAGCAGCTGGCCGACATCGCGCTCTCCTCGGCGCGTACCGCGGCGGCGTTCGGCATCGAGCCGCGGGTGGCCATGCTGTCCTACTCGACCGGCAGCTCCGGCGCGGGCGCCGACGTGGAGAAGGTCGCGGCGGCCACCGCGCTGGTGCGCTCGCGGCAGCCCGACCTGCCGGTGGAGGGGCCGATCCAGTACGACGCGGCGATCGACCCGGCGGTCGCGGCGACGAAGCTGCCGTCGAGCGAGGTGGCCGGCAAGGCCACGGTGTTCGTGTTCCCCGACCTGAACACCGGGAACAACACGTACAAGGCGGTCCAGCGCTCGGCCGGGGCGGTCGCGGTCGGGCCGGTCATGCAGGGGCTGCGGCGGCCGGTCAACGACCTGTCCCGGGGCGCGACGGTCAAGGACATCGTCAACACGGTGGCGATCACGGCGATTCAGGCGGCGGTGCGATGACCCGGGTGCTGGTGCTCAACAGCGGATCCTCGTCGGTGAAATACCGGCTCTTCGACGGCGCCGAGACGGCCGCGAAGGGGCTGGTCGAGCGGATCGGCGAGCCCGGCGGCGACGCGGCCGACCACCGGGGCGCGCTGCAGCGCATCCTGGAGTCCATCCCGGCGGACGGCCTCGCCGCGGTGGGCCATCGGGTCGTGCACGGCGGTCCCGACTTCACCGAGCCGACGGTGGTCGACGACGCGGTGCTCGCCCGGATCGAGGCGCTGGTCCCGCTCGCGCCGCTGCACAACCCGGCCGCGGTCAGCGGCATCGAGGTGGCCCGCAAGCTGCTGCCCGAGCTGCCGCAGGTGGCGGTGTTCGACACGGCGTTCCACGCGACCATCCCGGCGGCCGGCGTGACCTGGGCGATCGACGCCGAGCTGGCGTCGCGATGGCAGATCCGGCGATACGGCTTTCACGGCACGTCGCACGCGTACGTGGCCCGGCGCACCGCCGAGCTGCTGGGCCGCCCCTCCGCCGAGACGAACGTGATCACGCTGCACCTGGGCAACGGCGCGAGCGCGTGCGCCGTCGAGGGCGGCCGGAGCGTGGCCACCTCGATGGGGATGTCGCCGCAGGGCGGCCTGGTGATGGGCACGCGCAGCGGCGAGATCGACCCCACGGTCGTGTTCCACCTGCACCGGGTGGCCGGCATGCCGATCGAGGAGATCGAGCGGTCGCTCACCCGCGAGGCCGGGCTGCTCGGGCTGACCGGCGAGAACGACCTGCGGGCCGTGCTGCGGCGGCGCGCCGAGGGCGACCCGGTGGCCGGGCTGGCCGTCGACGTCTACACCCGGCGGATCCGCGAGTACGTGGGCGCCTACCTGGCCGTCCTCGGAAGGGTGGACGCGATCACGTTCACCGCGGGCGTCGGGGAGAACTCTCCGGACGTCCGCGGCGAATCGCTCTCGGGGCTGGAGGCACTGGGGATCGCGGTCGACCCGGCACGCAACGCGGCGGGCGACACGTTCATCTCGCCCGGCGGCGCGCCGGTGGCGGTGTGCGTGGTGCCGACCGACGAGGAGCTGGAGATCGCGAACCAGTCGCGCGCCGCGCTCGGCCGTTAAGCCGCCCGGCCGGCCGGACGCCAGGCCTCAGGACGCCAGCCAGACGATCACGGCGATGAGCACCACGGCCACGACCACGCCGGTCACGATCAGCGGGGTCTTGGACGCGGTGGATGCGGGCTCCGGCGGGGTGCTCTGGAAGGCGCGGAAGGCCTCGGTGTTGCCGCTCGGGTCGACGCTGTTGTCAGACATGCGCAAGACCATAGCGAAAAGACGCCCGTCCGTTGCGCCCCGCACCGCCCGGTCGTTTCGCCTACCAGGACGAATGCTCCCGGTCCGGGGATTTCACCCCTTGGTGGGCGCGTCGCGCCGTAACTTCGGACCATGGGGACGCGGGGGCGGGCGAGCGGGCTGGCACTCGCGCTCGCCATCACGCTGACGGCCGCCGGTTGCTTCGGTCCGCCGTCCCCGCCGTCCCCGCCGTCCCCGGCGCCGGCCCCGCCGCCCGCGGCCGTGACGCCGTCCCCGGCGCCGGTGACCCAGCTCACCTACGCGGTGGGCGCTCGCATCCTGCGCCTCGAGCGGGGCGCCGACCGGCCGCTGCCGACCCTGCTCTTCTACCCGGTGGGGCAACCCACCGCCGCCGCCGGGGACGTCGGCGCCGCCGCTGCCGGCGAGCGTCCCCCGCCCGGCCGGACGGAGCCCGCCCGGCGGAAGCGCGTGCACGTCGTGCAGGGGAAGCTGGCCTGGACGGCCCGGCCGCCGGCCACGGGCCGGTTCCCGCTGGTGCTCTTCTGCCACGGGCTGAGCGGCTCCCCCGAGCGCTACGCCGACGCGCTGGCCGGGTGGGCGGCCGCCGGGTTCGTCGTGGCCGCGCCGACGTTCCCGCACACGAGCGAGTTCACCGACGACTTCCGGCGGCCGGACATCGTCAACCAGCCCGCCGACGCCCGCTACGTGCTCGCCCGCGTGCAGGCGCTCGGCCGTACCCGGGGCGACCCGCTGTGGCATCGCATCGACACCGACCACATGGCCCTGATCGGGCACTCGGCCGGCGGATACACCGCGACCGGGCTGCTCACCGCCGGGCACGACCCGCGCCTGCGGGCCGGCGTCATCATGGCCGGCTGGGCGGCGAAGGGCGCCTTCGCCGGACCGCCCGCGACCATGCTGTTCCTGCAGGGAACCGCCGACCCGATCGTGCGGGTGGCGGCCAGTCGCCGGTTGTTCGCCCGGGTGCCGTGGCCCAAGTCGTACCTGCTGATGCGGCACAACTCGCACGCCACCTACCTGCGGCCCGGCGACATCGGCTACTCGCTCATGCGCTCCACCGTGATCGCCTTCCTGCGCTGGACGCTGACGGGCGACGAGCCGGCCCGTGGGATGCTCCCGCACATCGTCTATCCGGTCGCTTGAGTGCGGGCGGGTGCGCCGGCGTACGGTGATCGCGGGTCTCGTCGCGACGGCCGCGGCGAGCGGGTGCACCGCCTCCCCGCGCCCTCGCCCACGCCGCAGCCGCCGCACAGCCGCCCGGCCCCGGGACGACCGTCTTCAGTGCAGGAAGTCGAGCGCCACCTTGCCGAACACGTCGCCCGACTCGAGGTGGGCGAAGGCGTCGGCCACCGCCGAGAAGCCGTAGGTCGAGTCGATCACCGGGCGCACGTCGCGCTCGACGCAGAGCTCGAGCAGCGCCGCGAGCTCATCCCGGGTGCCCATCGTGCTGCCGAGCAGCTCGAGCCGCATGGCGAACAGGCGTCGCAGGTCGACCGTGGCCAGATGACCGCCGGTCGCGCCGCACACCACGATGCGGGCGCCGGGGGCCGCGCTTTTCATCGAGTGGTCGAAGGTGGGCGCGCCGACCGACTCGATCACCACGTCGACGCGCTCGGGGAGGCGGGCGCCGGGCTCGACCGCCGTGGCGCCCAGCGCGGCGACGCGCTCGCGCTTGCCGGAATCGCGGCTCGTCGCGTACACCCTCTTGCCCATCGCCACCGCGAGCGCGACGGCCGCGGTGGCCACCCCGCCGCCGGCGCCCTGCACCAGCACCGACGAGCCCTCGGCGACCCGCCCGCGGGTGGTCAGCATGTGGAACGCGGTGAGCCAGGCGGTCGGCAGGCACGCCGCCTCCAGGAAGGACACCCCGGCCGGCTTGGGGATCAGATTTTCCCGCGGCACCGCGACCAGCTCGGCCAGCGTGCCCGGAAAGCGCTCGGACAGCAGCGAATAACCCCTCGGGTCGCCCTTGTCGGCCACGACCGGATAGACCACGACCTCGTTGCCGTCGGGGTCGACGCCGGCCGCGTCGCACCCGAGGATCATCGGCAGCCGGTCGGGCGGCAGGCCGACACCGCGCAGCGACCAGATGTCGTGGTGGTTGAGCGAGGCCGCGCGGACCTCGACGACCGTCCACCCGGCGGGCACGTCCGGTTCGGGCGCCTCGCCCACGGTGAGTGCGCGCAGCGGCTGGTCGGGATCGGCGGCGGTGGCGATGGCGGCTCGCATGCGAAGACCCTAATGGAGGACCAGCCCGGCGGCCGAGGCCATCGGGCTGGTCCGCCAACCGGCTCAGTTGATGTCGGACTCCGTCAGCAGCGACAGCGTGGACGGCCGGGGCGCCGCCACCGGCCGGGCCGGGACCTGGCGGCGCGCCACGCCGTCGCGGGCCGCCGCCTCGGCCACCGCCTGGGCGACCGCGGGCGCCACCCGCGGGTCGAGCGGCGAGGGCACGATCGCCTCGGCGCGCAGGTCGTCGGAGACCACGTCGGCGATCGCCGCGGCCGCGGCCACCTTCATCGCCTCGGTGATCGTGGTCGCCCGGGAATCGAGCGCGCCCCGGAAGATGCCCGGGAAGGCCAGCACGTTGTTGATCTGGTTGGGGAAGTCGCTGCGCCCGGTGGCCACGATCGCCGCGTACTTGTGCGCGACGTGCGGCGGGACCTCGGGCGTCGGGTTGGCCAGCGCGAAGATGATGCCGCCCGGCGCCATGCCGGCCAGCGCCGACTCCTCGATCGCGCCGCCCGAGACGCCGATCAGCACGTCGGCGCCGATCAGGGCCTCGCCGATCCCGCCGGTGCGGCCCGAGAGGTTGGTGGTGGCGGCCAGCTCCGCCTTGATCGGCGTGAGGTCGCCCCGCTCGGCGTGGACGATGCCGCGCGAGTCGCAGATGATCACGTTGGCGCCGTCGACGCCCGCGGCGATCAGCGTCTTGGTGATCGCGACCCCGGCCGCGCCGGCCCCGCTGATCACCACGCGCAGGTCGGCGAAGCGGCGGCCGAGCAGCTTGGCCGCGTTGGTCAGGGCGGCCAGCGTGACCACCGCGGTGCCGTGCTGGTCGTCGTGGAAGACCGGGATGTCGAGCTCGGCGTCGAGCCGGCGCTCGATCTCGAAACAGCGCGGCGCGCTGATGTCCTCCAGGTTGATGCCGCCGAAGGACGGTGCCATCGCCTGCACCGCGGCGACGATGCCCTCGACGTCCTGGGTGTCCAGGCAGATCGGGATCGAGTCGACCCCGCCGAACTGCTTGAAGAGGATGGCCTTGCCCTCCATGACCGGCATCGCGGCCTTGGGGCCGATGTTGCCGAGCCCGAGCACGGCGGATCCGTCGGTGACGACGGCGACCGTGTTGGCCGTCCAGGTGTAGTCGGGGTAGAGCTCCGGGTCCTCGGCGATGGCCTCGCAGACCCGGGCCACGCCCGGGGTGTACGCGAGGGACAGATCGTCGCGGCTGGACAGCGAAACGGTCGGACTGATCGACATCTTCCCCTGCTTGTGCAGGTCGAAGACCGGATCGGCGGCGAGGGCGGGATCGAGCTCGAAACTGAAGAAAGACACGGTGACTCCACACGGCATCGACGTTGACACGGTGCACCGGCGCGGTCCTCGGTCGCGAATGTGCGCCGAGCGGCGGTGCGATGCGGGGATCACCCGGGATAGCGAACCGCTGCACGGGTGCGCGCTGCGGTTGCTGGACCTTAACCTAGCCGACCGGGACGCGGATAGTAGCGAATTAACACCCGGCCGATGACATCCGCCACCCCGTACCGCCGGGAGTCGTCCTCGACCAGCCCGTTGTCGCCCTGGATCCACCAGCCACCGTCCTGCTCGCGGATCGCCCGCTTCACGACCAGCAGGTCCGGACGGGTACGGAAGCGCGCCACCACGACGTCGCCGGCCCGCACCCGCCGCCCGCCCCGGCGGACCAGAAGGGCGTCCCCACTGCGCAGCGCAGGCGCCATCGACGGCCCGCTCACCAGGACGGCGAACAGTGGTAATTGCCACCTCAAGGCATCAGTCCTCCGTCGCGTTACGGCCCAGATGTAAGGGGTAGTGTCAACCGCGGATCATCGCAAACTCATACGGAGGAGTCCTGATGCGACTTCCGCGCTTCCTCACCCCGCGAACCGTGGTCAGCGCCCACTGCGACCTGCCCTGCGGCGTCTACGACCCCGCGCAGGCCCGGATCGAGGCCGAGTCGGTGAAGGCCATCCAGGAGAAGTACCAGGCGAACACCGACCCGGAGTTCCGCACCCGCGCCATCCTCATCAAGGAGCAGCGCGCCGAGCTCGTCAAGCACCACCTCTGGGTGCTGTGGACGGACTACTTCAAGCCGCCGCACTTCGAGAAGTACCCGAACCTGCACCAGCTGTTCAACGAGGCCACCAAGCTGGCCGGCGCCGCGGGCGCCAAGGGCTCGCTCGACCCGGCCGTCGGCGACCAGCTGCTCGCCAAGATCGAGGAGATCTCCAAGATCTTCTGGGAGACCAAGCAGGCGTGAGCTTCGCCGCCACCGTACGGCCGGTGCGTCCCGGGGACGTGCCGGCCGTTGTCGCGATGGTCCACGAGCTGGCCGCGTACGAGCGGGCCGCCGACCAGTGCCACCTGACCACCGCGCAGCTCTCCCGGGTCCTGTTCGAGGAGCCGACCGTCTTCGGGCACGTCGCGGTCGGCGCGGACGACGAGCCGGTCGGCTTCGCCCTGTGGTTCCTGAACTTCTCGACCTGGACCGGCAGCTGCGGCATCCACCTCGAGGACCTGTACGTGCGGCCGGCGGCACGCGGCACCGGCGCCGGCGGCGCCCTGCTGGCCGCGCTGGCCGAGATCTGCGTGCGGCGGGGATACCAGCGCCTCGAATGGGTGATGCTGGACTGGAACCCGGCCGCCGAGTTCTACGCCGCGATCGGCGCGACGGTGACCGACGACTGGCTGCCCTACCGGCTCTCCGGCGACGCGCTGCGCCGCCTGGCCGAGCGCGCCACCCCGGTCAACCGCTAGGCTCTCCTCACGTTGGGAGGATGGCCACGGTGACTCTGACACACCCCGAGCCGGTGCTCGGCGACGACGTCGTCCTGCTGACCGTGCCCGCGGACGGCGGATACCTGGGCGTGCTCCGCACCGCCACGGCCGGCCTCGCGGCCCGGCTGCACTTCGCGCTCGACGAGATCGAGGATCTGCGCATCGCCGTCGACGAGGCGTGCGCGATGCTGCTCGCGATCGCGACCCGGGGCGCCGAGCTCGAGTGCCGCTTCACGGTGACCGAGGACGCGCTGACCGTCGAGGTCAGCGTGACCACCGTGCGCGGCGCGCGGCTGCCCGCCGAGTCGTCCTTCGCGTGGAAGGTGCTGACCGCGCTGACCACCTCGGCCGCCGCCGAGGCGAGCGGCCAGCGCGCGACGATCCGCCTGCTCACCCGCCGTACTGAAGGCTGACCTCTTCGTCCCGGGTGGCCGTCGAGATGTAGTCGAGGTGCCGGCTCGCGGCCCGCGCCGCGTCGATCGGGTCGCCCGCCGTCAGCGCGTCGAGCAGCTCGCGGTGGTCGGCGTCGATGTGCGTCCAGTAGTCCGGCGGCAGCGCGCCGGTGACGTTCTCACCGAACGAGGCGTGGTAGAGCGGGCGCACCATCAGCTCGAACAGCGGGTTGCCGGTCGCCTTGGCCACCGCCATGTGGAACGCCGCGTGCGCCGCCAGCATCGTGTCGAAGTCGTCGACCGCCGGGTCGAACAGCGCGCTGCGGATCTCGATGAGGTGGTCGTCGGTGCGCCGCGCCGCGGCCAGCTCGGCGGCCGGGATCTCGAGGGAGCGGCGCAGCTCGAGCATGTCGGCGAGGCCCACGTCGGCCGAGTTCCGCAGCAGCGTGAAGCCGGCGGCCAGGCCGTCGGCGAGCTGCTCGGCGTCGGGATGGGAGACGAAGCTGCCGCCGGTCACGCCACGGGTCGTCACGATGAGGTGCTGGCTGGCCAGCAGCCGCAAGGCCTCCCGCACCGTGCTGCGGCTCACCCCGGTCTTCACACACAGCTCAGGCTCGGGAGGGAGCCGTTCGCCCGGCTGAAGTCGTCCCGACGTGATGTCCGCGCGTAGCTCGTCCGCCAGTAGTTGATAGGCGGGCAGTCGCACCGTTGATCCGGTCACCTACACAGGGTAGGCCCTAGGTCGCCTTGTGAGGGTGATTAATCGACGCCGAGCGCTCGCGTGGTGGACGGAAGAACGATCAGGATCCCCACGAGTACGCCCAGCGCCATCAGCACCACGCCCAGCCACACCGGATGCACCTGGAGCAGGAAGCCGCCGGCGGCGATGAGGAACAGCTGCACGACGATCGCCGGCCCGCGGGCGTGCAGCGAACGCCGGCCGAGCGCCCGCGCCACGAGGAAGACGCCGGCGGCGCCGAGCGCGGCCAGCACGGTCAGCGCGATCGCCACCGCGATCTCCGGAACGTTGCGGGTGAGGTCGAGGATGACCAGCCAGGTCGTGAGCGCGGCCAGCCCGGCGGCCTGGAGGTAGAGCAGCCACACCGCCCCCACCAGGCTCGCGGGTTTGTCAACGACTGCATTCTCACCGGTCACTCCAGCACCATACCGACAGTCCGCAGGCCGCCCAGCAGGTACAGTGCCGCGCATGCGAGCGTTACTGGTGGTTAACCCCAAAGCCACCACCACGAGCGAGCGCAGCCGCGACGTGCTGGTCCGGGCCCTGCGCAGCGCGGTCAATCTGACCGTGGAGTACACCACCCGCCGCGGCCACGCGGCGACGCTGGCGCGCGCCGCCGCGGAGAGCGGCGTCGATGTGGTCGTCACCCTGGGCGGCGACGGCACGATCAACGAGGCGGTCAACGGCCTGATGACCGCGCGGGTCGCGCTCGAGGGCATCTCCGGCCCGATGGCCAACGCGTTGCCCGCGCTGGCCGTCGTCCCCGGCGGCTCGACGAACGTCTTCGCCCGCGCGCTCGGCCTGCCCCGCGACTGGGTCGACGGCACCAGCGTGATCCTCGAGGCGTTGCGCGACGGCCGGCACCGGGTGATCGGGCTGGGCCGCGCCGACGACCGCTACTTCACCTTCGCGGCCGGGGTCGGGCTGGACGCGGCCGTGGTGCGCCGGGTCGAGCAGGCCCGCCTGCGCGGCCGCAAGTCGACGCCCGCGCTCTACTTCCGCTCGATCGTCGGTCAGTTCGTGGTCGGCGGCGACCGCAAGACACCGCCGCTGTCCATCGAGCGCCCCGGCGAGCCGACCGAGGTGGATCTCGGCACCGTCGTCGTGCAGAACACGGCGCCGTGGACCTATCTGGGTGACCGGCCGATCAATCCGAACCCCGAGGCGTCCTTCGACCGTGGCCTCGACGTGCTCGCCATGCGGCGGTTGGCAGTGACGAGCACCACACGCACCCTGGCGCAGCTCGCCACCCGCAAGGGCGGTCCGCACGGCAAGCAGGTGCTGCATCTGCACGACCAGGACGAGTTCACCGTGGTGGCCAGCCGGCCACAGGCCTTCCAGCTCGACGGTGACTACTTAGGGGAACGGCAGAAGGTGCGCTTCGTGTCGGTAGCCCAGGCATTGCGTGTGATCTGCTGACGCTCCGGCACACCCATCACGATCCGTTACAGAAAGACGGGCAAAAGGTCGGCAAGAGGGCCGAGACCGTACTACATTGATGGGAGCGTTGGTCATCCGGCTCTGCCAGTTCCCCGAGCACTCGGGGCAGAACCGGACAAAGGGGTCGTGAGCCAGCTCACCCGCGGGGAGAAAATTCCGCCGCTACCCTTGACATCGCGAGAGTTCGTGAAAGCATTCACAAGCGATAAGAAGTAACCGGTTGCTGCTTGCGCGCGTTCCTAATCCAGAAGCGCCGAACGGCTCCCGGTAACACCAAAAGCTTGCTGACGCCACGGCGATCGGACGGGCCCCCGCCCGACGGCCGCCACCGCGCACGCATAGGTAATCCCAGTACGCGTTCCATCAACCCCAAATCCGAAACAAGGAGTGTTGCCGCCATGGACTGGCGTCACGATGCGATCTGCCGCGACGAGGACCCGGAGCTGTTCTTCCCGATCGGGACGTCCGGCCCCGCGCTCCTGCAGGTCGAGCAGGCCAAGGCCGTGTGCCGGCGGTGCCCCGTGACCTCCGAATGCCTCTCGTGGGCACTCGAGTCCGGTCAGGACGCCGGCGTCTGGGGCGGGATGAGCGAGGACGAGCGGCGCGCGGTCAAGCGTCGTGGTGGCCTGCGGGTCGGCGCTCCCACCGCCTGAGCACAATCCCCCCGAAAGCATTTGCGCCCCGGACCGATCGGTACCGGGGCGTCTTGCTGTTCTGACGCGATTACACAGAGCGCGGAAAGCTGAGAGGTTCCGGAGAGCACGAATTCGATCACCGTGGGTTTCCCCGGGATTGCGGGTTATTCGGGCGCACCGTGACCCGCACCTCACCGCCCGTCAGCGCGCTTGGCCGCCGTCGCCTGAATAATCCTCATCGCCGAAATGATCTCGAAATTGCGTTCCGCCGCCGATGAATGATCTCCACGGCCACACCCTCCGCTGTGGACATCAGGTGATCACGCTCCGCTACGAAGGGGACGGTCAGGCGGCGGCGGACAGCCCGGCGCGGGTCTCCTCCACGCGAGACACCACCAAGCCGGCCAATTCCGGCGCATCAGACAGCGGCTCGGCCACCGCGACGGCACCGGCCTCGAGCGCCGAGCGCACCGCGCGGTCGTAGAGATGGCCGGGCGCCAGGAAGTAGGACGCGACGCCGACCCGGCGGGCGCCGGACGCCCTCAGGAGATCCACAGCGGCGCCCGGGAGCGGTGGAGCGGCCGAGGCGTAGGCCGCGACGCACGGGAGGCCCAGGCGGGCGCTGAGGGCGTCGGCGGCCCACTCGACGGTGGCCCGGGCAGCCGCATCGCGCGTGCCGGCCGCGGCGAGCACCACAGCGTCGAGGCCGGCCGCCGGCAGCCGGCGCACCAGCCCGTCGAGAAGCAGCGACGGAAACTCCGGCGCGGGGAAGGACGCGGACGGCCCGAGAACCTCGGCCGGCGTGACCCGCACCGGCAGGCCGGCCGCCTCGGCCACGACCGCGGGGATGTCGACCCGCCCGTGGAACGCCTTCGTCAGCAGCAGCGGGACCACGACCGCCTCGCCGGGCGGCAACGCCGCCAGCACGTCGAGCGGGCGCGGACCGGCGTGGTCCAGATAGGTCGCGTGGACCTCCCAGGACGGCCGCCGCCGCCGGACCGCCCGGGCCAGCGCCGACGTGGCGGCCGCGGCCCGCGGATCCCGGCTGCCGTGCGCGACCAGGACGACACTCAGGGCCGGCTCGGGCCCCGACCCCGGAGCTAGACGTGCAGGCCGCATTCGGTCTTCTCGAACATGGCCCAGCGGCCCGCGCGCGGGTCCTCGCCGGCCTTCGTGCGCCGGGTGCACGGCCAGCAGCCGATCGAGCCGTAGCCCTTCTTGAACAGCTCATTGACCGGCACGTTCCACCGGCTGATGTAGCGGTCGACGTCGGCCTGCGTCCAGGCCGCGATCGGGTTCACCTTGACCTTGCCCTTCTTGGCGTCGAAGGCGACGACCGGCGTGTTGGCCCGGGTCGGCGACTCGTCGCGGCGCAGGCCGGTGGCCCAGGCGTCGTAGTCGGCCAGGGCCCGCTCGAGCGGCTCGACCTTGCGCAGGAAGCAGCACTCGTCGGGGTTGCGGGCGAACAGCCGGGGGCCGAACTCGCCGTCCTGCTGGCCCACGGTCATCCGCGGCCGGATCGAGCGGACGTTGACGTCCATGGTGGCGGCGACGGTGTCGCGCACCTTCAGCGTCTCGGGGAAGTGCAGGCCGGTGTCGAGGAACACCACGTCGACGCCCGGCGCGACCCGGGAGAACAGGTGCGCCACGACGGCGTCGGCCATCGAGCTGGTCACGCAGAACCGCGCGCCGAACGTGTCGGTCGCCCACTTGGCGATCTGCTCGGCCGGTGCGCCCTCGAGCGTGGCGGCCGCGTCGAGCGCGAGCGCCTTGAGCTCGTCCGGGGTGCGACGACCGGCCTCGGTGACGGCGGGCGCTCCCAGGGAGACGAGGTTGAGAGATGTAGCGGCCAGGATGGTCATCGGTTCACTCCCTTTTCAGATGCTTTGCCGCTTTTAAGGAAATCGGCGCAGCCAGCAACCCGTTGAACTTGACCGTGAAAACCCGGGCGCAGGAGTGGCACTCCCACGCGCCGTGCGATGCCTCGTGGGGGAACAGGTTCTCTTCGCCGCAGTAGGGGCAGTACAGGGGCGTGGATCGGGCGTCGCTCACTTGATGAGCTCCTCGTCCGCGCGGACCACCCAGTTGGCGAACGTCTCGGTGGCCGAGGACCGGTCGGCCAGGTAATTGGTGGCGAGGCGCTCGACGTACCCGGGAAGCTCCTCCGCCGTGGTCTTGAGACCACGCACCTTGCGCCCGAAGCCGGCGGTCTCGCCCTTGGCCATGCCCAGCGCGCCGCCCAGGTGCACCTGAAAGCCCTCGACCTGCTCGCCGGCCGCGTTCATCACCAGCTGACCCTTGAGGCCGATGTCGGCGACCTGGGTGCGGGCGCAGGCGTTCGGGCAGCCGTTGATGTTGATCGAGATGTCGCCGTCGAAGCCCGCCAGCCGCTGCTCGAGCCGCGACACCAGCTCCTCGCCGCGCTTCTTGGTCTCGACGATGGCGAGCTTGCAGTACTCGATGCCGGTGCAGGCCATCGTGCCCCGCCGCCAGGACGACGGCCGGGCCTCGAGGTCGATCGCGCGCAGCCCGCCGATCAGCGACTCCACCCGGTCGTCCGGGACATCGAGAACAAGCAGTTTCTGGTACGGGGTGAGCCGCACCCGCCGCGACCCGTGCTGCTCGACCAGGTCGGCGAGCTTGGCCAGTTGCGTGCCCGAGGTGCGCCCGACGACCGGGGTCGCGCCGACGTAGTTGAGCCCGTCGCGCTGCTTGTGGACACCGATGTGGTCGATCGGCTTCTCCGGCAGCTCGGGCGCCGGCCCGTCGATGAGCGCGCGGCCCAGGTACTCCTTCTCGAGGATCTCCCGGAACTTCGCCGTGCCCCAGTCGGCCAGCAGGAACTTCAGCCGGGCCCGGTTGCGCAGCCGGCGGTACCCGTAGTCGCGGAAGATCCCCACGACGCCCTCCCACACCTCCGGGATCTCCGCCAGCGGCACCCACGCGCCGAGCCGCTCGGCCAGCCGCGGGTTGGTGGACAGGCCGCCACCGACCCAGAGGTCGAAGCCCGGGCCGTACTCGGGGTGCACCACGCCGATGAACGAGACGTCGTTCGCCATGTACGGGGTGTCGGCCAGCCAGCCGATGTTGGTCTTGAACTTGCGCGGCAGGTTGGAGTATTTGGGGTCGCCGATGTACCGGTCGATGATCTCGCGGATCGCCGGGGTGCCGTCGACCAGCTCGTCGACCGAGATGCCCGCCACCGGGCTGCCGGTCACGACGCGCGGGCAGTCGCCACACGCCTCGGTGGTCTGCAGGCCGACCGCTTCGAGCCGGCGCCAGATCTCCGGCACGTCCTCGATGCGCACCCAGTGCAGCTGGATGTTCTGCCGGTCGGTGATGTCGGCGGAGTCGCGGGCGAACTCCCGCGAGATCCCGGCGATCGTGCGAAGCTGATCGAGGCTGAGCGCTCCGCCGTCGATCCGGACCCGGAGCATGAAGAACTTGTCCTCGAGCTCCTCGGGCTCGAGCACGGCGGTACGACCCCCGTCGATGCCCTCCTTGCGCTGGGTGTAAAGACCCCACCAGCGGAAGCGGCCACGCAGGTCGGCCGGGTCGATCGAGTCGAACCCGCCCTTGGCGTAGATGTTCTCGATGCGAGCGCGGACGTTGAGCGGGTTGTCGTCCTTCTTGCTGCGCTCATTGCCGTTGAGCGGCTCGCGGTGTCCGAGCGCCCACTGGCCCTCGCCGCGCGCCTTGCGGGGGCGGGCGGTCGGCGTAGCTGGGGTGCTGCTGGGCGCCATGTCGGCGGTCCTCCGGGATTAGTGGGCGCGTTGGGACGCTCACGGCACCTGTGGAGGCTCGTGACATCTGTGTCAGGAGAGTGCCGGCGCGTCTCGCGCCCGAACTCAGATCGGGCGGCGTCAGTAAGCCGGACACATCGCGCTGCGGACACGGCCGTAATCCACGTGGCGGCGGGCCACGAAGCGGCGGTCAACTGCAGCGGTCATGTCGGCTAGCCTCTCACGGCGGGCCATTCTCGGCCAGTGCGGTCCAGATTCCGGGAGTGTGCGTAGCAGCACACCGGGCGACGAGGGCCGGCGGAATCCGGGGCGTCCGGTTTCCCCCTGCCCGAGCCACCTGTCACCCTCATCCCCGTGACCACCGCGAAGCTCGCCCCGGCCTGGCTCCGGGCGCACCTCTGCTGGCTGGCGCCGGCCGTGGCGACGTGGCTGGTGGTCGGCTACGAGGCGGCCCGGCCGCAGCCGTGGCGGGACGAGCTCGCCAGCTGGAGCGCGGCCACCCGCACGGTGCCCGAGATCATCGCGCTGGGCCGCCACATCGACGGCGTCCTGGTGCCGTACTACCTGTTCCTGCACTGGTGGGTCGGCTGGCGCGGCGACTCGGTGGCGGCGATGCGGGCCCCGTCGCTGCTCGCGATGATGGCCACGGCCGCCGCGGTGGCGCTGCTCGCCCGGCGGTTCTGGGGCGACGCGGCGGGCCTGCTCGCCGGGCTGGTGTTCGCGGTGCTGCCGGTGATCAGCCGCTACGGCCAGGAGATCCGCGGCTACGCGTTCGCCACGCTCTTCGCCACCCTGGCCACCCTCGCCCTGGTCGCTGCCCTGGAGAAGGCGCAGTGGTGGCGCTGGCCGCTGTACGGCTCGTGCGTCGCGCTGGCCGGCCTGTCCCACCTGGTCGCCCTGCTGGTCCTCGGCGGGCATCTGGTCATCGCGATCGTGCTGGCTCGGTGGTTCGGCCGGTGGCGGCTGCTGTGGTGGCTGATCGCCGCGGCGGCCGGGGCCGGCGTGGTGCTGTCGCTGACGTATCGCGGGTTCGGCCAGCGGGCCGCCCAGCTCGGCTGGCTCGACCCGGCCACGCCGGCCGCGCTCGCCGACATCCCCGGGGCGATCTTCCTGGCGCCGGTGACCGGCGGGGTGGTGGCCGGGCTGGCGGTGGCGGCGCTGTGGCGGGAGAGGGCTGCGGCGGCGGTGCTGCTCTGGATGCCGGTGCTGATTCCGGTGGGGCTGCTTTACGCGTACGACCAACTGGCCGGCCCGATCTTCCTCGGGCGCTACCTGCTGTTCTGCGTACCCCTGCTGTGTGCCCTCGCCGGCGCCGCGCTCTGCGTCCTCCGCCTGCCGGTCGCGGCCCTGGCCGTGCTGGCGCTCGCCGCCGTCGGCCTGCCCGTGCAGGCCGACATCCGCCGGGATCACTCGAACTACGACTATCGCGCCGCCGCGCAGGTCATCCTCGACGGCCGGCGCGCCGGCGACGGGATCGTCTACGAGCCGCGGGACGGCTGGCAGACGGTCGACCTGGGGCTCGGCTACTACCTGCGCGACCGGGCGCCGCGCGACGTGCTGCTCGTCTCGGACCCGATCGAGAACGCGTCGCTGCGCGCGTCCGAGTGTCCCGACGAGATCAAATGCCTGGGGAACACCGACCGGGTCTGGGTGGTGGCGGCCGACAATCTCGACCCGCCCTTCCGGGCGACGCCGACCAACCAGCTCGGGTACGGCACGAAGGCCCTCCTCGACGCCTACTTCGTCGCGATCGTCAGCTACCGCGTCGACGGCTTCACGATCGCGCTCTTCGTCCGCCCGCCGGTCGTCTGACGAGGCTCTGGGATCGGAAGACGCCTAGCGCTTTCCCAGGGGCACCACCAGCACCGCCTCGGTGCCGCCGCCCGCCCGGTTGCGCAGCTCGATGCTGCCGCGCAGCTCGCCGGTGGCCAGCGCGCGCACGATTTGCAGGCCCAGCCGGCCGCTCTCGTCGGCCTTGAACTCGCTCGGCAGGCCCTGCCCGTTGTCCGCGACCGTGACGTGCAGCTGCTTGCGGAAGCGGTGCGCCGAGACGATCACCTCGCCCGCCTCGGTCGGGGCGTCCGGCTGCTCGATCGGGGCGTCCGGCCGCTCGAGGTCGTCGTCGGGCGCCGGGAAGCCGTGCTCGACCGCGTTGATCAGCAGCTCGTTGAGCACCATCACCAGCGAGGTGGCGATCTCGGCCGGCAGCACGCCGAACGTGCCCTCGCGCCGCATCTTGACCGCGGTGCTGGTCGCCGCGACCTCGGTGGCGGCGCTGGCCACCCGGTCGACGATGCCGTCGAACTCGACCGCCTCGTCGCTCGACATCGACAGCGTCTCGTGCACCAGCGCGATCGACGCCACCCGCCGCACCGACTCCTGCAGCGCCATCCGGGCCTCGGGCGCGTCCACCCGGCGGGCCTGCAGGCGCAGCAGGGCGGCCACGGTCTGCAGGTTGTTCTTCACCCGATGGTGGATCTCGCGGATGGTGGCGTCCTTGGTCATCAGCGCGCGGTCCCGGCGGCGCACCTCGGTGACGTCGCGCACCAGCACCAGCGCGCCGATCGGCACCCCGGCCGGAAGCAGCGGCAGCGCCCGGGTGAGCACCGTCGCGCCGCGCGCCCCGACCTCCTGCCGGGGTGGCGACTCGCCGCGCAGCGCGGCCAGGATCTTCTCCGCGGTGTCGTTGCCCTCCAGCGGGTCGGCGGCCAGCCGGCTGGTCAGCGCCGACAGCTCCTCGCCGACCAGGTGCGCGTTGAAGCCGAGGCGGCGGTAGGCGGACTGGGCGTTCGGGCTCGCGTACGTCACCTTGCCGCCGGCGTCCAGCCGGATCAGCCCGTCGCCCACCCGCGGCGCCGAGGTCGTCTCGCCCGGGTGCCGGGGCGGCGGGAACGTGCCGTCGGCGACCATCTGGGCCAGGTCGTCGGCCGTGGTCAGGTAGTTGAGCTCGAGCTGGCTCGGGGTACGGGCGGTGGAGAGGTTGGTGTCCCGGCCGACCACGGCGATGACCTCGCTCCAGCCCTCCTCGCGGTCGTTCTGCCCGCGCAGCCGCACCGGGATCGCCTCGTGCCGGGCGGGGGTGTCGCCGTACCAGACCGGGTCGCCCTCGCGCCAGATGCGCTCCTGCGTGAAGGCGATGTCGAGGTGGGCCACCTCGGGCCCGCCGACGATCTTGCCGACCTGGTCGTCCTGGTAGGCCGTGGGCGCGGTGGTCGGGCGCACCTGGGCCACGCAGAGGAAGTCGCGCGGCGTGCCCGGCTCGGCCTTGACCGGCACCCACATCAGCAGGTCGGCGAAGGAGAGGTCGGAGAGCAGCTGCCAGTCGCCGGCGAGCCGGTGCAGGTGGTCGATGTCGGCGGGGCCGAGGCCGGTGTGTTCCTCGGCCAGATCGCGCAGGGTGGACACGCCTTCAGTTCTACAGGGTGGTCGTTACCTTCTTGAGTCCGCGCGGCGAGTCGGGGTCCTCACCCCGGGCCAGCGCGAGCGCCAGGGCCAGCCGCTGCAGCGGCAGGATGTCGAGCAGGGCGCTGTACCGCTCGTCGGCCACCGGGGGCACCGCCAGCCGGCCGGCCGCCCCGTCGACGTCCGAGGCGCCGATCGTCACCACGTCGGCGCGGCGCTCGGCGAGGCGGCCCACCACCTCGCGCATCGACTGCCCGCCCGGGCCGTCGCCCACCACGGCCAGCACCGGCACGTCCGGGTCGGTCATCGCGAGCGGCCCGTGCAGCAGGTCGGCGCCCGAGAAGGCGAGCGCCGGCAGGTACGACGTCTCCATCAGCTTCAGCGCGGCCTCGCGGGCGGTCGGGTACGCGTATCCGCGCCCGGTGGTGACCATCCGGGACGCGAACCGGTAACGCTGGGCCAGCTCGTCGGCGGCCACGTCGGCGAGGGCGTCCTCGGCGAGCTGGGGCAACTTGTCCAGGGCCGCACGCTCGCCGTCGGGCAGGCAGCCGTCGCCGGCCCGGATCCCCTCGACCAGCATCAGCAGGGCGAGCAGCTCGGCGGTGTACGTCTTGGTCGCCGCGACCGCACGCTCGTGCCCGGCCGCCACGTCGATCGAGAGCTCGGCGGCCTGCGCGAGCGGCGAGCCGGGGTTGTTGGTGACCGCGAGGGTCAGGCCGCCGGTCTCGCGAGCCACGCTGAGCACGCCGGTGAGGTCGGGCGAGCCGCCGCTCTGGCTGACCCCGACCACGAGCGTGTCGCGGTAATCGGGCCGCGCGCCATACAGCGTGATCGCGCTCGGCGAGGCGCTGGCGACCGGCAGGCCCAGCCGGATCTCGGTGAGGTAGGCCCCGTAGAGGGCCGCGTGATCGGACGTGCCCCGGGCCACGAACATCACGCTGCGCGGCCGGCGCCGAGCCACCTCGGCCGCGATCTCGGCGATGGCGCCGGCGTGCGGACCGTCGAGCAGACGGGCGAATCCCCCCGGTTGTTCCGCGATGTCCGCCGCCATTCCCTGGCCCCGCTGCACCACGTGTTCCTCCCCTATTGAGCGCTTCTCGCGCAGATCCTGCGCAGTCTTGCAAGAAAAAGCTTAGATCGTCAACGTTTCGCGCACCAATGAGCACGTCCCGGTACTGACATTCGGGGCCGTCTTCCCCTACTGTTCTCGTTCGTGGATGTTCGCCGCGCCGCCGACCGCGCCCTTGAGCAGGCAAGATCCGCTTTGGCGCGCGACGAGCCGGAGCGGGCCGCCGACCACCTCGCCGGGGCGCTGACCCATGTGCCCACTCTGCCCGAAGCTCATGAGCTGCTCGGACGCCTCGCCGCACAGCCCGGCGGCGGCCTCGATCTCTTCCCGCTGGCGCCGCACGTGTCGGCCGGTGGGCTGGCCGCCCGCGCCCACCTGCTCGCCGCCGCCGGCCGGCCCGAGGACGGCCTGCCGCTGCTGGCCGCCGCGAGCGGGCGCGCACCCGGCGCCGACTGGGCCGGCGTGCCCTGGGTCGGCGATCCGGCGCTCGGCGTGCGCATCGAGCCCGGCCTGCTCGTCCAACTTCTCATGCGGCTGTGCACCGCGGTGGGCGATCCGGCGCCCGCGCCCGCCCGCACCACCCTGCGGCCGTACCTGGCGGTCGCCCGGCACGCGATCGCCGCGCACCCCGAGCACGCGATGCTGCTCGGCGCCGGGTCGGCGCTGGCCCGCCGCATCGGCGAGACGACGCTCGCCGTCGAGTGGGCCTCCCGCGGCGCCCGGGCCCGCCCGTCCAAGCTCGCCGAGATCTGGCTGGGGTATGCATACCGCAGCGCCGGCCGGGTCCCCGAGGCCCTCGCCGCCCTGCGCCGGGCCGTCGCCCACGACCCCGACGACCTCTCGGTCTACGCCGACATCGCCGGCACCCTGGCCGACCACGGCCGCCTCGAGGACGCGCTGAACTGGGTCGACCGCGCCCTCGAGCGCGACCCCGAGTACGACTGCGCCGTGCACACCGCGCACCGGCTGCGCCACCGCGCCGACGGCGACCTCGCCCACCTGGTGCGGCTGGCCGACTTCATCCGCGACCACCCCGACGAGTCGCACGAGCACACCGATCTCGCCGACTGCTGCCGCGAGATCCCCTGGCTCAGCGGGCTGCCCGCGACCGCCCCGCAGGCCCGCGGCCCGGCCGGGGTCTGGCCGCACGCACGGCCTCTTCCGGCCGCGCCCCCGCCTTCAGCGGCAACCTCGCTTTGCGCCGCGTCTTCGTCTTCGGTCCCGTCCTCGCCTTCGGCCGAGGCGGTGCGCCGGCTGCGCCAGGTCGCCGCCCTCTCGTGGGCCCATCCGCCGGCCGCCTACGACACCGCCGTACAGCTGATCATGGTGCCGCCGCGGGACCTGCTCGCCCTGCTCGCCCACCCACCGGCCGATGTCGCGGCCCCCGAGATCTGGGCCTGCCTGGGCCTGCTGCACCACGGCGCCGACGAAGCCTGGCTCGACTCACAGCGCCGTCGCCGGCTGCTCGACCTGCTCGACGGCGGGCTCGACCGGGTCACCGAGGCCGCGCTGTTCGCGCTGATCGTCTCGGCCTGGATCGACCCGTCGGCCCGCGCCGACGTCGCCTCGATCGTGGCCGGCCGGCTCGCCGAGGTCGCCGGCCGTCCCGGCGCACGCGCGGTGGCCGAGCTGGCGCTCGCCACCCCCGACCTGCCCGCGCCCGCCCGCGAGACCGCCACCGGCATGGTCCGCACAGCGATGATTCCGCGCCAGCGGGGCCGGGCCCGCAGCCGCCTGCTGCTGCGCTGGCGACGGGACTAGGCCCTAGCCGATCACCGCGATCAGGTCGCCCTCCTGGACGACGTCGCCCTCGTTGACGGCGAGCTGCGCGAGGGTGCCGTCGCTCTCGGCCACCACCGGGATCTCCATCTTCATCGACTCGAGGATCACCAGGGTGTCGCCCTCGGCCACGGTGTCGCCCTGGTGAGCGACGACCTTCCAGACATTGGCCACCATCTCGGCGCGGATCTCGTCGGCCATCGGGAAACTCCTCATCGTCGAGCGGTCAGCGTCATCAAATCATGGATCCGGTGCGGGCGAGTCGGTGGCGGCGGGACGCGCCGACTACCATCGGCGCGGGAAACATGCCACGAACAGGAGTCCAACCATGGCGAAGAAGTCGCGCAAGAAGAAGGCTCGCAAGAAGAGCGCCGCGAACCACGGCAAGCGCCCCAACAGCTGAGGTTTGGGCCATCAAGACGAAAGCCCCGGCAGCGTCACTGCCGGGGCTTCTTGTTGCCTGACTTACGGGAGGTACTCCCGGGTCTCGACCTGGATCTCGAGCTGGTCGAGCTTGATGCGCAGGCGCTCGCGCAGCTCCTTGGGCGCCGTCTCGTCGCCGCAGCAGCGGGCCACCAGCGCCTTGACCTCGTGCTCGATGCCGTACTCGCGCAGGCAATGAGTGCAGTCGTCCAGGTGCTTCTGGATCAGCGTGCGCCGATCCTCGCTGCACTCCAGATCGAGGTAGAGGTAGACCTCCTCCAATACCTCACTGCAATCAGGCTCCCCGGCCAACCTCCCCGCCGCACTTGAATCGACTGAAGGCTCGTTCTCGTCGCCGATCACGCCGCTCATCTCGCGTCACGCCTCCTGCGGTTCCGAAGCGGTCCGGGTGATGCCCCGGTCTGCGGCGTACTGCTCGAGCAGCTTGCGCAGGTTGCGCCGACCGCGGTGCAACCGGGACATGACGGTGCCGATGGGAGTACCCATGATGTCGGCGATCTCCTTGTACGAGAAGCCCTCGACATCGGCGAGGTACACCGCGAGCCGGAAGTCCTCCGGCAGCGCCTGCAGCGCGTCCTTGATGTCGCTGTCGGGCAGGCGGTCCAGCGCCTCGGTCTCGGCCGAGCGCAGACCCACCGACGTGTGCGACTCGGACGAGGCCAGCTGCCAGTCGGAGATCTCCTCGGTCGGCGACTGCAGCGGCTGGCGCTGCTTGCGACGATAGGAGTTGATGTACGTGTTCGTGAGGATCCGGTAGAGCCACGCCTTGAGGTTCGTGCCCTCCTCGAACTGGTGGAACGCGGAGTACGCCTTCAAGAACGTCTCCTGCACCAGGTCTTCGGCGTCCGCCGGATTGCGTGTCATCCGCAGACCCGCCGCGTACAGCTGGTCCACGAACGGCAACGCGTCGCGCTCGAAGCGCGCCCGGCGCTCCTCCGTCCGTTCTGTCTGGGCCACCCGCATCTCCCCCCTCGACCGGGTCGAGGATACGGGTAGTGCCCCACTGGAAGCTTCAAAAACCGGTGGTGTGCTGACACTCACCGATGGGCTGGAGGGCGAACGCTCGGCCGCGGGCCACTCCGGGGCGGACAAAAGCCCACGCACCCGGGCAACCTCACCAGTGCCACGCTCGACAAACTCGGTTCCGGCTCGCACCTCTGGAAACCCCTTTCGACGTACAAGCTCGCGGGCTGTACAACCTCGGGCGCGCAACTTGCATTCCCGGCGAGCGTCAGCCGACCAACCTCGCCCAGCCGTGCGCGCGCTGCCGGCCGCCTATCTCGCCCAGCCGTGCGCGCGCTGCCGGCCGACCTATCTCGCCCAGCCGTGCGCGTGCAGCCAGCCGACGGCGAGCCCGGCCGTGGTCGTGACGTCCTTGCGCAGGTCGTGGGTCGCGCCGGGCCGCACGATCACCTCGACCCGGCCGACCGGCTCAGGCACGCCGAACGGATCCCGGTCGCCGTTGAGCACCAGCGTGGGCAGATCGGCGGGCAGCTCCTCGGCCCGGCTCTTCTCCGGCCGGCCCGGCGGATGCAGCGGAAACGCCAGCGCCAGCACACCCGCGGCGCCCAGGGTGGTCGCCGTGCGGCAGGCGACTCGCGCTCCGCTCGACCTCCCGCCGAAGATCAAGGGCATTTCGGGTACGACGATCCGCTCGATCACCGCGGTCCACGCCTCGTCGAGCTGACCGGCCGGGGCCGGCGCCCGCCGCCCGGCCATCCGATACGGCTGGGTGACGAGGACGACGCGCACCCCGGCGGCGGTGGCGGCCTCCCGCACGGCAACGAGGTCGGGCGCGTCGACGCCACCGCCGGCGCCATGGCCGAGGAAGAGCATGCTGACGGGCGGCCCGTCGGGATCCACGATGCGAATCCCGGCCGGACCGCGCGGCGTCTCGATCTCGGTGCTGGTCACCGCCCTATACAAGCAGCGGTCGGCGGCAGCCGCTCACGGCGTACCGGAAAAATCAGCGCGACACCGGAATCAGGGTGAGCAAACGACGGTCTTCCTCGTCCGGCCCGTCGTCGACGGCCTCGCCGTCGGGATTGACCCGCTCGCGCCAGGCGACCAGCATGGCGCGTCTCTCTCGTGGCGTCGTCCCGCCCCAGACCCCGTGACAGTCGCCCACCTGCAGTGCCCAGGCCAGACATGGACCCTGCACCGTGCAGGTGCCGCACAATGCGACCGCGCCCTCCGACGGCTCGTTCGGAGCCGGGAAGAACGTTTCCGGGTCGACGCTGTTGCAGGCACCGCGCGTGCGCCACGCCTCGTCGGAGCGTCGTTCCTGGATCGCTGCGAGCAGTCTCGGGTCGCGTCGTGCGATGGCTACCTCGTGCGGACGCGGCATACGTGCCCGTGTCATCAGCCCACCTCCCCCGTGGGACCGGTGTTGCACGTGGTGACCCGTCCGCACCGTGCGGACCGGCACCACTCCGGCGCTGGTTTGTATCGCACGGTAGAAGGTCAGAACAAGGGCCTTATCTATCTCGAAACAAAGTTCGCATCGGCAAATGCGAACATATGCCGACAAGAGCCCCCGATTTTCATGCAACTCTCAGAAAAGCTTTGCCTCCGTCGGCGGCTCGAGCAGGTGCGGTCCGTTGTTGCGCACGTTGCCGACGGCGGGGCCCACCGGACGCACCTCGATCGCTTCGAGCTGACGGTCGGTCATCGGCCGCAACAGGTCGTCGACCGCGCTGCCACCGAGCCCCGTGCCCGCCCGGCCCGCACCACTCATCCCGGCGGCACTCAGGTTCACGCCACTCATGCGCGCGCCACTCACGCCGCCCGCGCCTGCGCCGTTTCGGCCTGCGCCACTCACGCTCACGCCGCCCGCGCCACCCACGCCCGCGCCGTCGTCGGTGCTGTCCGTGTCCTCGAACGCGCGGTCGTCGGCGCCGGCCAGCCAGGCGGCCCAGCGGTCGCGTGGCAGGATCAGCGGCATGCGGTCGTGCACCCACTTGAGTTTGCCGGTCGCCGCCGTGGTCAGCACGCTGCAGGTGAGCAGTTGCTCGAGGCCCCAGGGCGACCAGATGCCGGCGAAGGCGAGGGGCGAGCCGTCGGCCGGGGTCATGTAATACGCCTGCTTCTGCTTGCCGTCGCGGAGCCACTCGAACCAGCCGTCGGCCGGCACCAGGCAGCGCCGCCGGGCGAACGACGGGGCGAACGCCGGTGAGGTCGCGACGGTCTCGGAGCGCGCGTTGATCATGCGGGCCGCGCCGCGCGTGTCCTTGGCCCACGGCGGCACCAGGCCCCAGCGGGCGGTGTCGAGCACCCGCGCGCCGTGGCTCAGCGAGACGCGCACGATCGGCACCGGGTCGGTGGGCGCGACGTTCCAGCTCGGCCCCAGCCCCTCGGTGACGTCGACCGCGTCGAAGAGGTCGCTGAGGTCGGCCTCGCTCCGCGTCGTCGCGTACCGCCCACACATGGTGCGCAACGGTACGCCTACCGTCGGTCGCCGCGCTGTCCCGCCGGGCGGGCAATCGCCCGGGAAGCCGCGCTGCCCGCCGTGCGGGCAATCACCGGGAAGTCGCCCGGTCCCGCCGGGCAGGCAACGGCCCGGAAATCGCACTGTCCCGCCGGGCGGGAAACGGCCGGGGAAATGTCGTACCGCGAAGGCAGAATGGCCACCGTGACCGCTGAATCTCGCCCCTGGCCCGCACCCACCGCGTCCGCGCCCGTCACCGCCTCGGTGCGGCTGCCCGGTTCCAAGTCGATGTCGGCCCGCGCGCTGATCCTTTCCGCGCTCGCCGACGGCCCCTCGGTGATCGAGCGGCCGCTGCGTGCCCGAGATACCGAGCTGATGTCGGCCGGGCTGCGCTCGCTCGGCGTCGGCGTCGACACGAGCGACGAGGAGGTGTGGCGGGTCGAGCCGGGGGCGCTGCGCGGGCCGGCGCGGGTCGACGTCGGGCTGGCCGGCACGATCATGCGGTTCCTCCCGCCGGTCGCGGCGCTGGCCGAGGGCGTGGTCGAGTTCGACGGCGACCCGCATGCCCGCAAGCGCCCGATGGGCCCGATCGTCGCGGCGCTGCGCGCGCTCGGGGTGACGATCGACGCCTCCGCGACCGGCGGCCTGCCGCTCACGGTGCGCGGGTCGGGGCTGGTCGAGGGCGGCGAGGCGGTGATCGACGCGTCGGCGTCCAGCCAGTTCGTCTCCGGGCTGCTGCTGTCCGCGCCACGCTTCACCAAGGGCCTGACCCTGCGCCACGAGGGGCCGCCGGTGCCGTCCGCGCCCCACCTGCGCATGACCACACACATGCTGCGCGCCGCCGGCGCCGTGGTCGACGAGAGTGTGCCCGACGTGTGGGTGGTCGAGCCTGGCCCGCTCCGGGGCCGCACCTGGGTGATCGAGCCCGACCTGTCCGGGGCCGCGCCCTTCTTCGCGGCCGCCGTCGTCACCGGCGGGGCGGTCACGCTGGCCGGGTGGCCGGCCGAGAGCTGGCAGCCGGTCGGCCAGGTGATCGAGTTGCTGCGCGCGTTCGGCGCCGAGGTGACGCTCGACGAGGCCGGGCTGACCGTGCGGGGCACCGGCACGCTGCGCGGCATCACGGCCGACCTGTCCGAGGTGAGCGAGCTGACCCCGGTGTTCTCGGCGCTGGCCGCGCTCGCCGACGGGCCGAGCGAGCTGCGCGGGGTGGCGCACATCCGCGGCCACGAGACCGACCGGCTCGCCGCGCTGGCGACCGAGCTGACCAAGGTGGGCACGGGGGTCACCGAGTTCCCCGACGGCCTGCGCATCGAGCCGCGCCCGCTGCACGCAGCCCCGTCTGGCGGCACCGTCTTCGAGACGTACGCGGACCATCGGATGGCGCACGCCGCCGCCGTTATCGGGCTCGCCGTCCCGGGCATAACGCTGACCGACGTAGCGTGTACGTCGAAGACGTTGCCCGAGTTCCCCGAACTCTGGGCGGGACTCGTGGCAAGGAGCTGAATCTGCCAGCACGCAAGCGGGAATACGACGAGGACGACGTCCGGATCCGGCCGGCCCGCTCGTCGCGCCCGCGCACCCGCACCCGGCCCAAGCACGACGACGCCGTCGACGCGCTGGTGATCACCGTGGACCGTGGCCGCTACGGCTGCGTCCGCGAGGACGGCACCGTGGCCAGCGCCGTGATCACCGCGATGCGGGCGCGCGAGCTGGGCCGCAAGTCGGTGGTGGTGGGCGACCGGGTGGCGCTGGTCGGCGACGTCTCCGGCGCGCCCGGCGCGCTGGCCCGCATCGTCCGCATCGCCGAGCGCACGTCGGTGCTGCGCCGCACCGCGGACGACGACGACACCACCCCGGAGGGCCGGCTCGAGCGAGTGGTGGTGGCGAACGCCGACCAGCTGGTGATCGTCAGCGCGCTGGCCGACCCGCCGCCGCGCACCGGCTTCATCGACCGCTGCCTGGTCGCGGCGTACGACGCCGACATCGAGCCACTGCTGTGCCTCACCAAGGCCGACCTGGCCGGCCCGGCCGCGGTGCTGGACTATTACGCCGAGCTCGACCTGCCGTACGTGCTGATTCAGCCCGACAGCGACCTCACCGAGCTGCGCCGCCGCCTCGCCAGCCAGATCTCGGTGCTGGTCGGCCACTCCGGCGTCGGCAAGTCCACCCTGGTCAACCGCCTGGTGCCGGATGCGCTGCGGGCCGTCGGCGCGGTGAGCGCGGTCGGCAAGGGCCGGCACACGTCGACCAGCGCCGTCGCCCTCCGGCTGCCGCCGGTCGGCCGGTCCCGCAAGGACCCCGGCTGGATCGTCGACACCCCCGGGATCCGCAGCTTCGGGCTCGCCCACGTCAGCGCCGAGAGCCTGCTGCACGGCTTCCCCGACCTGGTCGAGGGCACCCTCGAAGACCAGCCCAACTGCGGTCACACCCCGCAGGACGTCGAGTGCCGCCTGGACGCCTGGGTCGCCGAGGGCAAGGCCGACCCGCGTCGCCTGGCCTCGTACCGCCGGCTCCTGGCCTCCCGCGCCGGCGACCCCGACCCGCGCGACCACCCGGAATCCGACCCACCCGCCTGACACCTCATCGCCCATTCCGCCGGGCCAGCGGGCATGACACGCCGGGTTCAGGGCGGCCGGCAAGGCGAGCGGTAAGACCGGGCGGCAAGGCGGGCAAGACCGGGGGGCAAGACCGGGCGGGCAGGACCGGGCGGGCAGGACCGGGCGGGCAGGACCGGGCGGGCGGCACTCGTCGGCGCGTGCTCTCGCCGGGCGCTCGAGTGCGGTGGGCCGACGGGTGCGGATGGGCTAGCGTGCCACGCATGGCCGGATACGCGGACGACCTCGCGCTCGCTCACTTGCTCGCCGACACCGCCGACTCGATCTCGATGGGGCGGTTCCGCGCGCTGGACCTGCGGGTCGAGTCGAAGCCCGACCTGACCCCGGTCTCCGATGCCGACACCGCCGTCGAGCAGGCGCTCCGGTCGACGCTTCAGCGGGCCCGGCCGCGGGACGGGGTGCTCGGCGAGGAGTTCGGGCACACCGCGGCGGCCGCCGGACCGGGGAGCCGCCGCTGGGTGATCGACCCGATCGACGGCACCAAGAACTTCGTCCGGGGGGTGCCGATCTGGGGCACGCTGATCGCGCTCCTCGAGGGCGACCGGCCGGTGGCGGGGCTCGTCTCCGCGCCCGCGCTGGGGCGGCGCTGGTGGGCGGCGCTCGGCCATGGGGCGTACGCCGGGAAACATCAGCACGCCGCGACCCGCATCAAGGTCTCCGGGGTTCGCAGGCTGGCGGATGCCAGCTTCTGCTTCGCCAGCCTGAACGGCTGGGCCGAGACCGGACGGCTCGAGGCGATCGTCGACCTGAGCCTGGGCGCCTGGCGGAGCCGGGCCTACGGCGACTTCTATGGGTACATGCTGCTGGCCGAGGGTGCGCTCGACGTCATGGTCGAGCCCGAGCTCTCGCTCTGGGACGTGGCCGCGCTGATACCCATCGTGACCGAGGCCGGCGGCACGATCACCGACCTGGCGGGCCGCTCCCCGGGCGACAAAACCGCCGCGATCGCCACGAACGGCACGCTGCACGAGACGATCCTGACCGCGCTCGCCGGCCCCAAGCGCTGAAACCGTCTTGGCCCTGGGGATCCTGGTCTATCGTCCGTCACGTGGTGACACCCGGCTGGCTCTTCCTCGCCGTCATGATCTTGGCGTACGGGGTCGCTAACCTCCTACAGTCCGCGGCCGCGGCCCGCACCACGATCCACCACACGTTCGATCCCGGCCTGCTGGTCCGGCTGGCCGGTCAGCGCACGTACCTGTTCGGCATCGGCTGTCAGACGCTTGGCTTCCTGCTGGCCTTTCTGGCCCGGCGCGACCTTCCGCTCTTCCTGGTCCAGGCGAGCGTCGCGGCCGGCCTCGGCGTGACCGCCCTGCTCGGCGTGCTGATCCTCAAATGGAGCCTGCCCTCGGCCGAGGTCATGCTGCTGACGCTGCTCCTGGCCGGGATCACCGCGCTGGTGCTGGCGGCCGAACCGGCGCATTCGCGCCGGCTGGGGACGGTGGTCGTGGCCCTGCTGGGCGCGTCGGTCCTGGCGATCGGGGTCCTGGGCGTTTTCGCCGTACGGCTGCACGGCGCCCTCGGGTCGGTCGTCCTCGGGTCGCTGGCCGGCGTGGACTTCTCGGCCGCCGCGATCGCCGCGCGGCCGCTGGCCAACGAGCACACGGTCAGCGGTTTCGTCACCAACCCGCTGCTGTATCTCCTCGTGATCCACTCCCTGGTCGGCCAGCTGCTGCTCGGCCTGGCGATGCAGCGCGGCTCGACCACGGCCGCGGTCGCCGCGATGGACGCCGCCGGCGCGGTGCCGGCCGCGATCGTGGGCCTGTTGCTCCTGGGTGACCGCATCCACGAGGGCCGCGAGTGGCTGTGCGTCCTCGGCTTCGTGGCCACGCTGGCGGCGGTGATCGGCCTGACCCGCTACGCCGAACCCCAGCACCACCACGCCACCACGCCGGCCCGGCGCCCGGACGCACCCGCCGGCCTGCGAGCCGCGACGACCGGCCGCTGACCCGCCCGAGGCCGGGAGCGGGCGCCCGGGCGCTGGCAGGATGGGTTCGTGAATCTTGCGGAGCAGCGGGCGCTCATCCTGTCGGGGCGGATGTACAACGACCTCACGACGGAGCTGATCAAGGCCCGGGAACGGGCCGTTCTGCTCAGCGGGGAGTACAACGCGACCTTCGGGCGGAGCCGGGAGGTGCGCGAAGAGGTGCTGCGGCGGCTACTGGGCAGCGTCGGCGACGGGTGCTACTTCGAGCCGACGTTCCGGTGTGAGTTCGGATTCAACATCCGGATCGGTGATCATTTCTACGCGAACTTCGACTGCGTGATGCTGGACGGTGGCGGGGTCACCATCGGCGATCACGTGCTGTTCGGGCCGCGGGTCGGGATCTATACGTCGAACCACGCGATCGATGCGGGGGAACGGGCGGCCGGTGGGTGCTACGCCAAGCCGGTGACGATCGGGAACCACGTGTGGGTCGGCGGTGGAGTGACGATCAATCCGGGTGTCCGCGTCGGGGACAACTCGATCATCGGGTCGGGGAGCGTGGTGACGCGGCCGATTCCGGCGGGCGTGGTCGCGGCGGGGAATCCGGCGCGGGTACTGCGGGAGATCACCGACGCCGACCGGACCGGGTTCCGGGCCTGAGCAACGGAGCGCTAGACGGATCGGGGCGCGGCGGGCGGAATGAACCCCAGCCACAGCCCGGCGGTCGCGAGAGGGACGCCGGGACGGCAGCCAGCCGGCGCGGCAAAGGCGGGCGCCTTACTGACCGCGTACCGGAAAGATGCGTGCGAATCTCACGCAGAGTTAGCGGAGCGGCGAGGCATGGGTTCCGTGCGTGAGGGTACAGCCGGTTATGTACCGAATGACGGTCCTCGGAAATGCGAAGAGGGGACACGTTATGCACAATGGAGCGATCATGTCGAGCGAGGTGCGACACCTGGTTGACGACGCGCGGCCGGTTCCGGTGGTTCGGCTGGGCGGGGTGCTCGATGGGACGACCGCGGGCACCGTGCGTGACGTGCTGCTCGACGTGCTCGCGGGGCAGCCTCCGGCGATCCTGGTGGACGTCGGCGAGCTGGAGATCGGCGAGGCCGGTGCGGTCGGCGTGCTGCGCGAGGTGGCGCGGGACACGAGGTGGTGGCCGGCGGCGCATCTCACGCTCCGTCATGCCGATGCCGAAGCGTGGCAGGGGTCGGGCTGGGACGTGCGGAACGACGGCGCGGGGCCGCCGGCCGACGACCGGCGGCTGAGTCTGGAGCTCGAACCGCAGGTGAGCGCGGCGCGGCACTGCCGTGCGGTGATCACCGAGGCCGGCCGGCGGTGGGGGCGCGCCGAGCTGGTGGGCAGCGCCTGCATCGTGGCGACCGAGTTGGTCAACAACGTGGTGGCGCATGCGCGGACGCCGATGGTCGTGCTGGTCGCCACAACCGGTGACGGGCTCAGCGTGGCGGTGCGTGACCGATCGCCGCATCTGCCCGCATACCAGGGCGCGCCGGTCTCGCCGACGGCCCCGGGCGGGCGGGGAATGCTGCTGATCGACGCGGTCGCGTCGCGGTGGGGAAGCCTGCCGCTGGCGGACGGCAAAGTGGTGTGGGCGTTACTGGGCTGACCACGCGGGTAGATTGCCACCCATGCGAGACAACGACTATCCGACCGAGGTGTCCGACCCGGAGTCGTCCGGGCTGCCGGACACCGCGGATGACGATTCCAACGCCTACGACTCGGTGGAGAGCACCCGCTGGGCCGACGGCGCCGACCCGGCCGCGCTGGCCGGCACCGGGCCGGGGGGCGTCAACCGCTTCGGCAACACGGCCGAGGAGCAGCACGAGGGCGAGTCCCTCGACTACCGGCTGCGCCAGGAGGCGCCCGACTTCGGCGCGGAAGACCCGATCCCGCCGCGCCGCGACCCGATCGACGAGACGGTCGACAGCTCCGAGCAGCGCCACTTCGACGCCGACGTGTGGGGCGCGAGCCCGACGTCCGACCCGAAATCGCACATCTCCCTCTACGACGACGGCCAGCTGGACGACGACGACCCCCAGCCGGTGGGCCGGCTGGTCGCGCCCGACGAGGGCTACGGCTTCGACGACGAGACCGACAGCGTGGCCTACGACGCCGGCGCGGCCGGCGGCGGAGCGAGCGCCGAGGAACTGGCCATCCACGAGACCAACGCGCCGGATTACGACTAGCCGCTGCCTCAGGGGGCGGGCTCCTCGCCGAGCGGAGCCAGGCCGTTCTGCAGGGCATAGCGGGTGAGCTCGACCCGGTTGTGCAGCTGAAGCTTGCCGAGCGTGTTCTGGACGTGGTTCTGCACCGTGCGGTGGCTCAGCACGAGCCGCTCGGCGATCTGCCGGTAGGACAGGCCCTTCGCCACGAGCCGCAGCACCTCGGTCTCGCGCTCGGTGAGCTTCGGCGCCGGCACCTCCGACGCGGGCGAGACCGCCAGCCGGCGGAACTCGCCGAGCACCAGCCCGGCCAGTCCGGGGGTGAAGACGGTGTCGCCCGCCGCGGTGCGACTCACCGCGTCCAGAAACTCCGGCAGGCCGGCCGACTTGAGCAGGTATCCGGCGGCGCCGGCCTTCACCGCGTCGAGCACGTCCTGCTGCTCGCCGCTGGCCGACAGCATGAGGATGCGCACCTCGGGCAGCCCGGCGCGCAGCCCGTTGATCACCTCGACCCCGGACACGTCGGGTAGTTGCAGGTCGAGGACGACCACGTCGGGCTGGGCGGCCGCGGCGATGCGCATCGCCTGGCGTCCCTCACCGGTGGCCGCGACCACCTCGTACCCGGCCGCGGCGAGATCGCGGCTGACTCCCTCGCGCCACATCGGGTGGTCGTCGACCACCATCACCCGGACCATTTCGCCAGCCTAATCTCCACCTCGGTGCCCTCGCCCGGCGCCGAGACGATGGCGGTCTCGCCGCCCAGGTCGGCGATGCGGCCCCGGATCGACTGGGCGACCCCGAGCCGGCCCTGCGCCTCGGCCTCGGCGAGCCGGCCGCCGGCGAAGCCGGTGCCGTCGTCGCGCACGGTCACGAGCACCTCGCCGGGCTCGTCCTCGACGAGGATGTAGGCCTTGGTGCCGGACGGGCAGTGCCGGTCGACGTTGTCGAGCGCGGCGGCGACCGCCGCCGTCAGCTCCCGGGCGGTGGCGGCGGGCAGGCGGACCGGTCCGGCCGGGGCCGAGACGGTCACGGTCGATGACGCGTACGGCCCCAGCAGCGTCCTCAGGTCGAGCTCGGACCGGTCGTCCACGGCCCGCGCCGCGTGCCCGGCCACGAGGTTGCGCAGCGCCGCCTCCTGCTCGCCGGCCAGCCGGGCCAGCTCGCCCGCCTCCCCGTCGAGCCCTTCCCCGCGCCGCTTGACCAGCGCGAGCACCTGCAGCACCGAGTCGTGGATGTCGCGGGCCAGCCGCTCCCGCTCGCGGATCGCCGCCTCGATCTCGACGGCCCGCTGCAGCCGCTCCTGGGAGACCTCGACGACCCGCACCAGATAGCCGACCGCGATCGCGGCAAGCAGCATGAGCACCGAGCCGGTGAAGGCGGCCTGGTCGTAGTGGGCGCGGACGATCAGGTCGGTGGCCCCCATGATCAGCGCGGCGGCGATGCCTCCCCGGCGCCCGCCGGCGACCGCCCAGGCGAGCACGGGGGCGACGTGCCAGGCGACGGCGAGGGTGGGCTTGCCCTGCTCGAGCGCGGCGCGGCCGACGATCGGCACGCTGGCGGCCAGGGCCGCCGCGGTGAGCAGGAGATCGGCGACGAGCAGCGGGGGCCGGCGGCGGGCGGGATTCGCGTACGCGTACGTCGTGTAGACCGTCCACGCCGCCATGACCGTCAGCACCGGCCAGGCGAGCATGGGCCGGTCGTAGTGCGCGAAGTTCCGGATCACCAGGATCGTGGCGTAGATCAGCGCGGCGATCCGGTACAGCGCAATCGCCCGCCACAGCGGAGCCTGGAAACCGGTGTCCCGCCCCTGACGCATGCGCCGACCATCCCACACCTCGGCACCCCGGCAGGGGCCCGCCCTGCGGGAAGATCAGACGTCGCCTAACGTCGGAGTCATCGGCACCGAATTTCTGCTCACCGAGACGTTCGACCACAGCTCGATCACCGCGCTGCGGCACGCCGTCGCGTCCTGCGCCGGTCAAGCCGGGCTGGCCGGGGATCGGCTCGACGACTTCGTGGTCGCGGTCAACGAGTTGCTGACCAACGCGGTGCGGCACGGTGGCGGTCTGGGCCGGGTGGCGCTGTGGGCGCAGAACGGCGATGTGGTGTGCGAGGTGAGCGACTCAGGGGTCGGGCTCGCCGACCCGCGGCCGGCGGCGAACGTGCGCCCGGCATCCGATCAGCCGGGCGGCTGGGGGCTGTGGCTCGCCGAGGAGTTGACCGACTCGTTCGAGCTCCGCACCGGCAACGGGGGAACGACGGTGCGCATCTCCAGCCGCGTTTCCTTAAGTGAGTCTTAAGTCCGAGTGCCCGATCTTGCCATCGGCGTGCCCGATCGAGAAAGTCGTGCCTGCTGTTATCTCCAGGGGGTTGTGTGGTGGCGCGTCATCGCAGCGGGACGTCGACGTGGCGGGTTCGTCCGCGGGCCGTGGCGGCCCTCGCGGTAGCCACCGCCGGGCTCTCGATGGCGATCTGGCTTCCCGGCCGCGGCGACGTGGCGTCGGCCGACGTGCAGCGCGGCCGCCCCGCCCAGTTCGGCCGCAGCGTCTTCGAGGACGACTTCGCCGGCCACCGGCTCGACTTCTCGAAATGGACGCTGCTGCGCGACGACGGCGCCCCGGCCAACGGCGGCGCCCGGGTCCAGGACGGCGAGCTGCAGGTCGACCGGCTGCTGCGGAGCAAGCAACGGTTCACCGACGCGTTCGGGCACGCCGAGGCCCGCGTCAAGGTCCGGCGGCAGAACGGCGTGTGGCGGGCGTTCGCGGTGCTGGACGAGAACGGCCGGGTGCCGAGGGGCACGCTCGAGACCATCGACGGCGGCATCGACCCGACGTCGGGGCGGCGTTTCCACACGTACGCGATCGACTGGACGCCGGAGGCGGTGGTCTGGACGGTCGACGGCAAGCCGAGCCTGCGGCTGGTGCGAGAGGACGAGGGCGGGCCGCTCACGCTGGTGCTGAACCTCGCCACGGACGGGCGGTCGGCGTCGCGGATGCTGGTCGACTTCGTCCAGGTGTTCACGAACTCGTCGGCGCCCCCGACGGCCGACCCGTCCGCGCCCGAGCCCTCGCCGTCCGCGCCCGGCGAGCCCACGGCGTCCTCGCCCGCCGAGCCCCCGGCATCCTCGCCGGCCGAGCCCACGCCGTCCAAGTCGGCCACCACTCCGGCCGCCACGGCCTGGGCGGCGTTCACCAACTACACCGCCGGTGACCTGGTCACGTTCGAGGGCGCGACCTACCGCGTGCTCGAGGACCACACCTCGCTGCCCGGCTGGGAGCCCACCAAGCTGCCCAATCTCTTCGCAAAGCTGTAAATAAGGGTCGATTTCCGGGATTCGGTTGACGACGGCGGTCTATCTATAAAGACTGTTGCCGATAAACGCACCTCTTCCCCGGAGGATCCCCATGCGTCAGGCACGACTCCTGCTCGCCGCGGCCGTGGTCGCGACGACCCTCACGGCCGGCCTGTGGGCCGGCTCCCGCAACGACACCGCCGAGGCCGCGGTCGGACCGGTGGTCTGGTCCGACGAGTTCAACGGCGCGGCCGGCAGCGCGATCGACTCGTCCAAGTGGAAGTTCGACATCGGCGGTGGCGGCTGGGGCAACAACGAGCTCGAGTACTACACGAACTCGACCCGCAACGTCTATCAGGACGGCGCCGGCCACCTGGCGATCACCGCCCGCCGGGAGAACCCGTCCAACTATCAGTGCCACTACGGCACCTGCCAGTACACGTCCGGTCGCATCCTGACCGCGGACAAGTTCTCGCAGACGTACGGCCGCTTCGAGGCCAGCATCAAGATCCCGAAGGGCCAGGGCATCTGGCCGGCGTTCTGGATGCTCGGCGGCAACAACTGGCCCACCACCGGCGAGATCGACATCATGGAGAACGTCGGCAACGCGCCGAACACGGTGTACGGGACCATTCACGGCCCCGGCTACTCGGGCGCGGGCGGCATCGGCGGCAACCGCACGATCGGCTCCGCCCTGGGCGACGCCTTCCACACGTACGCGGTGGATTGGTCCCCGAATTTGATCGTCTGGTATCTCGACGGCAGCGAGTACTTCCGCGCGACCCCGGCCAGCCTCAACGGCAACACCTGGGTCTACAACCACCCGTTCTTCATGATCCTGAACGTGGCCGTGGGCGGGTACTGGCCGGGCAACCCGGACGGCAGCACGGTGTTCCCGCAGACCATGCTGGTCGACTACGTGCGGGTCTCGGCCTGGAACAACGACGGCGGCGGCGGAACCGGCAGCGCGCTCAAGAGCAACTTCAGCGGCCGATGCATCGACATCCCGGGAGCCAACCCGGTGGACGGCGCCCGGCTCCAGATGTGGGACTGCAACGGTACCGCGGCGCAGCAGTGGACCGCCAACGGCGACGGCACGATGCGGGCCATGGGCAAGTGCATGGACCCGGCCGGCGGCGCGCTCGGCAACGGCACCCCGATCCAGCTGGTGACCTGCAACGGCAACCCGGTGCAGCGGTTCACCCTGTCGTCGGCCGGCGACCTGGTGAACGTCTCGTCCAACCGGTGCGTCGACGTCAAGGACTGGAACAGTGCGAACGGCGCCCAGCTCCAGCTCTGGGACTGCGGCGGCACCTCGAACCAGAAGTGGACCCGCGCCTAGGGTCCGTAGGTCAGCCGATCCGGTACCGGTCCCCGTAGACCTCCCAGGTCAGGGGGCCGGTCAGGTCGAGGTTGCCGCGGCGCAGGAACTGGCGCTGGGCGGTGTCGACCCGGGTGGTGTCGCTGTGCGCCTCCTCGGTGCGCATCTCCCGGACCCGGGCGTCGAGGAAGGCGTCCAGATAGGCGATCTCGTCGCCGCCCTGCGCCGGGGACTTCGCCGTCGACAGGGCGTGCTGGCGGATCCCGCGCAGGCCCGAGACGCCGTGCATCACCGCGGCGTCGAAGTAGGCGAACTGGCCGAGCGCGCGCAGGCCGTCGGCCCGGGCCAGGCGCACGGCCGGCCGGAAGTACATCCGGTCGCGCTCGTCCTCCTGCACCTTCTGGAAGACGGGGTCGCTGGCGGCGGCCTTCCAGGCCGCGACGAAGCCGGGGTCGAGGCCGGCGTGCGAGTCCGAGCCGTCGACGGTTCTCAAGGCCGACACGTACGGCGTGAGCACGTTGCCCGGCTTCCGGCGGGTGTACTCGGTGACCACCGCGAGCATGTCCGACGTGCCCGAGCAGAACCCGACGATCCCGGCCGTGTAGCCGCGCCCGTCGCCGAGGTCCTCGATGTAGCCGTAGCTGTGCCGCCAGGACAGCGTGGAGTTCTCGGCGCTGGAGACCAGCTCCAGGGCGGTCTCCTTCTTGCCGGAGTTCTCCAGCCCGGCGGCGATCGAGCCGGCGGCCGTCTCACCCGGCCGCTTCGGCCCCGCGGTCGACCCGTACGCCTTGATCTCGGCCAGCGAGTACCCGCCCGAGCCCTTGGCCCGCACGGTGGCCAGCACCCGCACGTAGCGCCCGCGGCCGCCGAGCCGCTTGAGGTCGTCGGTGCCGCCGTTGCCCGACCTCGTCCGGTAGACGTCGGTCCAGTTGGCGCCGTCCCGCGAGGTCTGCACGCGATAGGCCCGCGCGTACGCCCTGTCCCAGCGCAGCACCACCCGGTCGACGTCCCGGACGGCGCCCAGGTCGATGCGCACCCACTGAGTGCCCGGGCCGGCGACGCTCTCCCACCGGCTCGACGGGTCGGAATCGGTGGCCTCGCCGGCCCGCCAGCCGCCGCGCTCCGAGGACGCGATCGTCGGGTGGCCACGGGAGATCAGCACGTCGGAAGTCGCGCTCGCGGCGACCGAGATGGCCAGCGGCACACAGAGCACCACCGTGATGCCGGCGCCGAGCGCGATCGTGCGTATCCGCATCCGTCAACGCTAGGTCGGGCCGCGCGGGGACCGCTGCCGATTGCCGGAAAACCACCCCGGCCTCAGGGCTGCTTCTTGTTCCGGCGGCCGCGGCTGATCAGGACGATGGCCAGCACGATCGCGCCCACCACGATCAGGCAGCAGAGGCCGCCGAAGAAACCGAAGAAACCGAAGCCGGTGCGACGGCGGCGATATTTCACCGCCTCGACCGCGACGTCGGCCACACCATTGCCGGCGGCCCAGGCGTGCACCGGCACGACCAGCGTGAGCACCACGCCGGTCACCGCCGCGGCCGCCCGCGACCACCACTTCACCACTGCAGACATGGGCCCATCCTGACCGATCTCAGCAAGTGACGGCGAAATCAGGCAGGTTAAATGGGGGAAGAATCAGGGGAAGGGGAGCGGATGGACGCCGATCTGGTGGCATTGGCCGAGGCCCACGGGGTGGCCACCTGGTACGAGGACTGGCATCGCGAGCGCAAGGACGTGTCCGCGGAGTCGGTCGTCGGGGTGCTCGGGCTGCTGGGGGTCGACGCCGCCACGCCGGCGGCCATCGCGTCCGCCCTGACCGCGGTGCGCGAGCGGGACGACCTGGGACGCCTGCCCGGCACGATCGTGGTCCGGCAGGGACGTCGCCGGAAACTGCCGGGCACGGCGACCGTCACGCTCGAGGACGGCCATGTCTTGCCGGGTTTGTCGGAAGTTCCGGCGGATCTGCCGCTCGGCTGGCACCGGCTGGAGGTCGGCGGTCAGGAGATCACGCTGATCGTGGTGCCGGCGAAACTGCCCGAGCCGCCGCAGACCTGGGGCTGGATGCTGCAGCTCTACGCGCTGCACTCGGCCGAGTCGTGGGGCATCGGCGACCTCGGCGACCTGCGCACCTTCATCTCTCAGGCGGGTTCGCCCGGGTTGATCCTGCTCAACCCGCTGCACGCGATCACGCCCACGCTGCCGGTGCCGCCGTCGCCGTACGCGCCCTCCAGCCGCCGCTTCGCCAACCCGCTCTACCTGCGGATCTCGGACACGGCCGAGTATCGCCGGGCCGACCCGCCGCTGCGGGCCAAGGTCGACGCCCTCAAGCCGGCCGCCGCCAATCTGATCGACTACACCGCGGTGTGGCAGGCCAAACGGGCCGCCCTGGAGCTGCTCTGGCCGCTGGCCGGCGAGGTCGACCTGACCGCCGACCCGGGCCTGCTGGATTTCGCCCGGTTCTGCGCGCTCGCCGAGCTGTACGGCGCGAACTGGCAGGAGTGGCCCGCCGAGTTCCGCCGGCCCGACTCCCCGGCCGTCCAGGCCTTCCACAGCGACCGGATCGCCTTCCACGTCTGGCTCCAGCGCCTGCTCAAGGAGCAGCTCCACGCGGTGCAGGAGGCGGCCGGCGACATGCCGGTGGGCATCGTGCTCGACCTCGCGGTCGGCACCGACCCGAGCGGCGCCGACGGCTGGCTGCTGCAGGACGTGCTGGCCAAGGGCGTGCACATCGGCGCCCCGCCGGACGCGTTCAACCAGCTCGGGCAGGACTGGGGCGCGGCGGCATGGCGGCCCGACCGGCTGATCGAGACCGGGTACGCGGCGTACCGGGACATGCTGCGGCGGATCTTCGCCAGCGCGGGCGGCCTGCGGGTCGACCACGTGGCCGGCTTGTGGCGGCTCTGGTGGGTGCCGCCGGGGATGGGCGCGGCCGACGGGACGTACGTGCACTACGACCCGGAGGCGATGCTGGGCATCCTGGCGCTGGAGGCCACCCGGGCCGGCGCCGTGGTGATCGGCGAAGACCTGGGCACGGTGGAGAAGGCGGTCACCGCGGAGCTCGAACGGATGAACATGCTCGGCTCGGCCGTGCTCTGGTTCACCCGCGACTGGGACGACCCGGACGACGCCTTCTTTCCGGCCGCGAAGTACCCGCGCAACGCGCTCGCGTCGATCTCCACGCACGACCTGCCGACGGCGGCCGGCTTCCTGGTCGGCGAGCAGGTCAAGGTGCGGGCCGAGCTGGGCCAGCTGGCCGGCCCGATCGAGCAGGAGCGGGCGGCCGCCGAAAAGGATCGCGCGCAGCTCAAGAAGCTGCTCACCGCCGAGGGCCTGATCACCCAGGCCAGCACCGACGACGAGGTCGTGGTGGCGATGCACGAGTTCCTGGCCCGCACGCCCTGCCGATTCGTCACGGCCTCGCTCTACGACGTGCTGGGCGAGCTCGATCAGCCCAACCTTCCGGGGACGGTCGACGAATACCCGAACTGGCGGATGCGGCTCGGACTTAGCCTGGAGCAGATCGCCGGCGACCCGCGGATCGGGCGGATCGCCGGGATTCTCGGAAAGAGAGGGCGGACGCGATGAGCTTCATGGACAAGGCCAAGGACTTCCTCGACAAGCACGACGAGCAGGTCGACCAGGCCCTCGAGAAGGTCGGCGACGAGGTCGACAAGCGCACCGGCCACAAGCACACGGCCCAGATCGACAAGGCGGTGGACGAGGCCCAGAAGCGCACCGGCTCCGGCGACACCCAGCCGTAGGGGCCAGCGCCGGCACTTTGCTCTGCTTACTCAGAGTGCGCACCGCCGATGTACGGGCGCCGGGCACTTTGCTCTGCTTCCTCAGAGTGCGCACCGCCGATGTACGGGCGCCGGGCACTTTGCTCTGCTTCCTCAGAGTGCGCACCGCCGATATGCGGGCGCCGGGCACTTTGCTCTGCTTCCTCAGAGTGCGCATTGCCGCATGCGGCGACCGCGCCGGCGCGCCATGCCCGGCGCCGTATAGTCGCCGCCGGCGCGCGGCGGTGCTGTGCGTCGCGGCCTGAGCCCTATGTCGCCGCCGGTGCGTGGCTGGGCCGGGATCACCATGGCTCAAGCCGCGCGTGGTCACCGTGAGCGCCGCCCAGAACGCCATGGGCACGACCCGTGCCTCGTCATTTCCGGCATACCGGACCTCGCGGTGGCGGCCGCCCTGTGTGCGCCGGCTCCGGCACGGCTCGACGCGGGCTCCGCGCGCCACCTCGCCGATCTTGAAGACCTGCGGTGCAATTCTCACGGCAACTCTTCATCGCTAGCGCCACCCGACCACCCGCTGGGGCCTATAACGGATATGTCTGGCGTCGCGGGCCGCGGTTTCCCACTTCCTGAACCCGCGGCTCAGCCCTCGGAACGCATCCGCCAATTCATGGGAACCGGTCCCATACAGTGAGCGCCTCCGCCACATCGCGGGATTTCCGCACCGCGGGCGACAGGGCCCCGCCGCCAGCCCCCACCGCGCCAGCCCGCATACCACCGGGCCTGGCAAGCCACCAGCCCAACCAAAGATCACCGCGAACAAAGTTGATCTCCGCGGCGCCCCACGAACCTCCCCCGCCCCGTACTGGGTGGGGCCGAGTAGAGCACGTGGGTATGACGAAAGAACGCGGGTGTCCACAGGCGGCTGGGTCTAGATGATTGAGTCCCAAATCTTTGCTGGTCAATGGTCGTACGCGATGAGTGATCGTGGGCTGGGTGCGCCGATGTTGGAGCAATGCTCGAAACCTGTGGATGAGCGTTGGGAGGCGTACCCTCCCGACGAGTTCCAAGCCATAGGAATCGAGTAGAGCCCGCGCGCCAACGCGGGTTGGGGAGGGTACGCCCGTGCTTACCGT
>NZ_JBHTBJ010000023.1:0-111360 GCF_042664765.1 Paractinoplanes rhizophilus
TCTACCTCGACATCCCCGACAAGGCCCTCGAACAGAACCCGTACCTGCCGCCGTACTACCACCCCGGCGAAAAATCCGACGAGATGCAATACATGCTCGAACGACGCCGCGAACTCGGCGGCTACGTTCCGTCCCGGCGGACCAAGCACAAGTCGCTGGCGATCCCCGACTCGAAGCAGTTCGGCGACGTCAAGCGGGGCAGCGGCAAGCAGAAGGTCGCGACCACGATGGCCTTCGTCCGGCTGCTGAAAGACCTGATGAAGGACAAGGAGTTCGGCGCGCGCTGGGTGCCGATCATCCCGGACGAGGCCCGCACGTTCGGCATGGACTCGCTGTTCCCGACCAAGAAGATCTACTCGCCGCACGGGCAGACCTACACGTCGGTCGACCGCGATCTGTTCCTGTCGTACAAGGAGGCCAAGAACGGCCAGATCCTGCACGAGGGGATCAGCGAGGCCGGGTCGACGGCGAGCTTCATCGCGGCCGGCACGTCGTACGCCACGCACGACGAGCCGATGATCCCGCTGTACATCTTCTACTCGATGTTCGGCTTCCAGCGGACGGCGGACGAGCTGTGGGCGGCCGCCGACCAGATGACGCGGGGCTTCCTGCTCGGCGCCACCGCCGGCCGCACCACGCTCAACGGCGAGGGCCTGCAGCACGAGGACGGCCACTCGTTGCTGATCGCGGCGACGAACCCGGCCGTGGTGGCCTACGACCCGGCGTACGCGTTCGAGATCGCGCACATCGTGGAGAACGGCCTGCACCGCATGTACGGCGAGAAGCAGGAGAACATCTTCTACTACCTCACCGTCTACAACGAGCCGATCGTGCAGCCGGCCGAGCCCGAGGGCGTCGACGTCGAGGGCCTGCTCAAGGGCATCTACCGCTACAAGGCGGCGCCCGAGACCACCGGGCCCAAGGCGCAGCTTCTGGCGTCCGGCACCGGCATGGGCTGGGCGCTCAAGGCCCAGGAGCTGCTGGCCCAGGACTGGGGAGTGGCCGCCGATGTCTGGTCGGTCACCTCGTGGACCGAGCTGCGGCGCGACGCGGTCGAGGCCGAGGAGCACAACCTGCTCAACCCGGGCGACCAGGCGCGCAAGCCGTACATCCAGCAGAAGCTCGAGGGCACCGAGGGCCCGGCCGTCGCGGTCAGCGACTTCATGCGGGCCGTGCCCGACCTGATCTCGCGCTGGGTGCCGAACGACTACACGTCGCTGGGCACCGACGGCTTCGGCCGCAGCGACACCCGGCACGCGCTGCGCCGCCACTTCCACGTGGACGGCGAGTCGGTGGCCGTGGCCACGCTGCGCCAGCTGGCGCTGCGCGGCAAGGTGCCGATGCACGTGCCGGCCGAGGCGGCCAAGAAGTACGCGATCGACGACATCTCGGCGGCCCCGGTCGGCGAGACGGGCGGCGACAGCTAAACGCCAGATAAGACAACTAAAGACTGATATTTCGGACTGAGGCCCCATCGGCGACGGTGGGGCCTCAGAACGTCCGCGACCGTGCCGATCAGGACGGCGTGAAGATGAGTCACCGGCTGCTGGCCCTCGGCCTGGGCGGCGTGATCGGCACGGCGGCGGTGCTCGTCGCCGTCGGCGCGTGGGAGAGCAGCGAGTTCGCGGAAAGCACCCGCAACGAGGTGCAGGCCCAGAACACCGAGAACCTCGACCGTACGACTGCCGACGTCACCACGCTGGTGAGCTCGGTCGGCGACGAGGTGCAGCGCCTGGTCGACCAGCAGATGACCTCCTCGGACGTGTTCCTGGCCCAGCGCGGCGGCGCCCGGCTGGCCGCGGCGACCACCACCTGGACCGCCACCAACCAGGTGACCAAGGACAAGAAGACGGTCACCGTCCCGGAGATGACCATCGCGGGCGCCGTCCTCAACGGCAACGCCGACCAGTCGCGCACCCGCTTCGTCCAGCAGAACAAGGACCTGGTGGGCGGCGAGATCACCGTCTTCCAGCGGATCAACGACGCCGGCGACCTGCTGCGGGTGGACACCACGATCAAGGGCAACGTCGGCACGTACATCCCGGCGGTCGGCGCCGACGGCAAGCCGACCGCCGTGGCCACCGCGATCAAGTCGGGAAAGGGGTACCGCGGCGTCGCCCAGGTCGTGGGCGTCCCGTACATCACCGGCTACGACCCGATCAAGGACTCCGCCGGCAAGGTGATCGGCGCGCTGTTCGCCGGCGTGCCGCAGTCCAGCGCCCTGACCAGCCTGAAGACGGCGATCGCCGGGATCAAGGTCGGCGCCAACGGCTGGACCTCGGTCTACAGCACCGCCGGCGCGGACGCCGGCCGGGTGGTCGCCTCCAGCCTCGCGAGCCAGACCGGCGAGACCGTGCTGGACGCGACCGACGCCGACGGCAAGAAGTACATCGAGGAGATCGTGGCCAAGGCGCCGGCGCTCGGCGAGGGCGAGACCTGGCGGACCACCTACCACCTGCCCGGCGCCTCGAACGGCGAGGCCGGCTCGACCACGACCACGGTTGCCTACTACAAGCCGTACAACTGGGCGATCACCGTCGGCGGCTACGACGCCGACGCGAGCGGCGCGATCGAGACGGTCCGCGCCGGCCGGCGCGACATGCTGCTGACGTTCGTCGTGGCCGCGTTGCTGCTGGCGCTGGCCGGCGGCGTGCTGGCGGCCGGGCAGGCGCGCAGCATCGCGCGGCGGCTGCGGACGCTGACCGACGGTCTGTCCCGGCTCGCCCATCGCGACCTGACCGTGACGGTCGACGTGCGCGGCGCCGACGAGATCGCGGTGGCCGGTCAGGAGCTGAACACCGCCGTCGCCGAGCTGCGCAACGTCATGACCGAGGTGACCGGCGCGTCGTACGAGGTCTCCACGGCCGCCCAGCACGTGGCCGCGAACGGCGGGGTGCTGTCCTCGTCGGCGGACGCCGCGGCGACCCGGGCGGGGTCGGTCAACGTGGCCGCCGAGGGCGTCTCCAGCGTGGTGCAGACGGTCGCGGCGGGCGCCGAGGAGATGGGCGCCTCGATCTCGGAGATCTCGCACAACGCGCAGGACGCGGCGCAGGCCGGCCGGGACGGCGTGCAGCTGACCGCCGCGGCCGCCGGCGTCATCACCGAGCTCCGCGGCTCGACCGCCCAGATCGCCGACGTGGTGCGGCTGATCGCCAGCATCGCCGAGCAGACCAACCTGCTCGCCCTGAACGCGACGATCGAGGCGGCCCGGGCCGGCGAGACCGGCAAGGGCTTCGCGGTGGTCGCCAACGAGGTCAAGGAGCTGGCCCAGGAGACGGCCCGGGCCACCGAGGACGTGACCGCGCGGGTCGCCGCGATCGAGAGCGACACCACCCGGGCGGTCTCCGCCATCGAGGCCATCACGGCCCGGATCGCACAGGTCAACGACTACCAGACGGCGATCGCCGCGGCCGTGGAGGAGCAGGCCGCGACCACCGCCGAGATGGCCCGCAACATCGCCGAGGTGGCCTCGGGCAGCCGGGACATCGCCGAAGGCATCGGCGTGGTCAGCGGCGCGGTGGAGGGCACCCGCCAGACGGTGACCGCCTCGCACGAGGCCGCCGACGAGCTGAACGCCACCGCCAACCGCCTGACCGGCCTGGTCGGCCGCTTCACCGTGTAGGAATCGGCCCTCGTCAAGGTCTCTGACTTTCCGTAAGCTCTGCGCTACGGAGAGGAGGCTCGATGGCCGTAACCCAGGGAACTCCGGCGCTGGCCGAGCCGGTCGTTCCCGTCCGGCGCCTCTGGATCGGCCTGCTCTTCGCCGCCAACCTCGGCCTCTGGATGGCCTACTACACGCCCCTCCAGGTGCTGCTGCCCGAGCAGATCGAGGACCTCGGCGTCGCGCACAAGGAGATCTGGCTCGGCATCGTGACCGGCATCGGCGCGATCGTCGCCGTCGTGGTCAACCCGGTGGCCGGGGCTCTCTCCGACCGCACCCGCCCGCACCTGTTCGGCCGGGCGCTCGGGCGCCGGCACATCTGGACCGCCTCCGGCGCGCTGCTCGCCTTCGTCTGCCTGCTCGTGCTCGCGGTGGCGCCCAACCTCTTCTGGATCACCGTCGCCTGGGCGGTCGCCAACGTCGGCATCAACATCATGCTGGCCACGCTGACCTCGGCGGTCCCCGACCGGGTGCCGGTCGACCAGCGCGGCCTGGTCTCCGGCTGGATCGGCATGCCGGTCGCGTTCGGCCTGGTCCTCGGCGCCATCCTGGTCACCGCGGTGGTCACCACCCCGTCGCCGGGCTATCTGATCATCGCGATCGGGCTGGTGCTGCTGGTCGCCCCGTTCGTCCTGCGCACACCGGACGACCCGCTGGGCGGCGTGGTCATCAAGCGGCCGAGCCTCCGGCTCGACCTGCGCGGCAACCCCGACTTCGCGTGGGCCTGGGTCACCCGCTTCCTGGTCATGCTCGGCAACGCGCTCGGCACGCTGTACCTGCTGTACTTCCTGACCGACGCGGTCAAGCTGGACGACCCCGAGACCGGCCTGCTCTACATGATCCTGCTCTACACGGTCGGCATGATCGGCACGGCCATGCTCGGCGGCTGGCTCTCCGACCGGGCCGGCAAGCGCAAGGTGTTCGTGGTCTGGTCCGGCGTCGTCATCGCGGTCGCCGCGCTGCTGCTGGGCATCTGGCCGACCTGGCCGGTCGCCCTGGCCGCGTCGGTGCTGTTCGGCGCGGGCTTCGGCGTCTACCTGGCGGTCGACACCGCGGTCATCACCCAGGTGCTGCCGGCCGCCACCGACCGGGCCAAGGACATCGGCGTCATCAACATCGCCCCGTCGGTCTCGCAGGCCCTCGGCCCGGTGCTGGCCGCCCCGGTGGTGGCCTATCTGGGCGGCTATCCCACGCTCTTCGCGCTCACCGCGGTCACCAGCCTCGCCGGAGCACTGGCGGTGCTGAAGATCCGGTCCGTGCGGTAGGTACCCTTAGGCGGTGACTGTTCGCGTACGTTTCGCCCCGTCCCCGACCGGCATGTTCCACGTCGGCGGCGCCCGCTCGGCGCTGCAGAACTGGATCTATGCCAAGCAGCACGACGGCGTCTTCGTGCTCCGCATCGAGGACACCGACGCCGCCCGGAACCGTCCCGAGTGGACCGAGGGCATCCTGTCGGCGCTCGACTGGATCGGCATCGAGCGCGGCACGTACGAAGGGCCCCACTACCAGTCGTCCTACGCCGCCGACCACAGCGCCGCCGCGACCCGCCTCTACGCCGAGGGCAAGGCCTACTACTGCGGCTGCAAGCGCGAGGACGTCATCGCCCGCACCGGCAACCAGCACTCCGGCTACGACGGCTTCTGCCGCGACAAAGGCCTCGGCCCTGGCGAGGGCCGGGCGCTGCGCTTCCGCACGCCCGACGAGGGCGAGACGGTGGTGGAGGACCTGGTCCGCGGCAAGCCCACCTTCGACAACAAGCTGATCGAGGACTTCGTCATCGCCCGCGGCGACGGCTCGCCGCTGTTCCTGCTGGCCAACGTCGTGGACGACATGACCATGGCGATCACCCACGTGATCCGCGCCGAGGAGCACCTGCCCAACACGCCCAAGCAGCAGATGCTGTGGGAGGCGCTGGGCCACACCCCGCCGGTCTGGGCGCACGTCCCGGTCATCGTCAACGAGAAGCGGCAGAAGCTGTCGAAGCGCCGCGACAAGGTCGCCCTGGAGTCGTACCGCGACGAGGGCTACCTGGCCGCCGCGATGAAGAACTACCTGATGCTGCTCGGCTGGGCACCGTCCGGCGACCGCGAGATCGTCCCGTGGCAGGTGATCGAGGAGGAGTTCCGCCTCGAGGACGTCAGTCACGCCTCGGCGTTCTTCGACGTCAAGAAGCTGCGGGCCTTCAACGGCGACTACATCCGCGCGCTCGCCCCCGACGAGTTCGCCGCCTGTTGCGCGCCGTGGCTGCAGGGCACCGGCACGATCCCCGCCCCGCCGTGGCGCCCGGAGGACTTCGACATCCAGGTCTTCACGGCGGTGGCTCCGCTCGCGCAGACCCGCATCGCGGTGCTCTCCGAGATCGTGAACTACGTCGACTTCCTCTTCCTCGACGAGCCGATCCGCGACGAGGCCTCCTGGGCCAAGGCGATGAAGGGTGACGCCGCCGAGATCCTGGACGCGGCCGCGACCGCGTTCGAGGCGCTCGATCAGTGGTCGGCCGAGCCGCTCAAGGCCGCCCTCGAGGAGGTCGGGATGGCCCGCGAGCTGAAGCTGGGCAAGACCCAGGCGCCGGTCCGGGTGGCGGTGACCGGACGCTCGGTGGGCCTACCGCTCTTCGAGTCGATCGAGGTGCTGGGTCGCGAGCGCACGCTGCGTCGCTTGCGTTCCGCGCGGGCCGAGCTTTAGGAGCCTTTCGCGTACGGGGTGAGCACGGTTGCCGAGTGACGCCGCTCACCCCGAAAACGTTGCACGCCGCTCGCATTTTTTCGTCTTTATCGCAATCGCCGCCCGGCGCGCCATCGCTTGCCGTCGTTCCGGTAACGAAACCGTCTGAGCGGGTGACCGGGCACCCACGTCCTTGCTCGGACTGGGTACTATTCGGCCGCTGATCAACGGCCGCTGTCGTCTCGTCGGTCATCCCCAGATGGCTCCAATTCGTCCGGCTCGAGATGCGCCCGGACGCTCGTCCGGGGAGGCTGAGAGGGCCTCGGCCGGGCCGCGATCCATCGTCGCGGCGCGACCAGCGGCGCGCGAAGCCATGTCCACCACGGGGCGGGAGGCCGGACGATGGTTCGAGGGGCGATGACACGCTTGCTGTCGGCGGCCGGGGCGATTGCCGTCGCCGGCGCGCTGGCGCTCGGGACCGCCCCGGCGGCACAGGCCGCGCCCAAACCCGCCGCCAAGCCGACCAGCGTCCACATCAAGGGCCCCGACCTGCCCGACACGCTCATCGTCGATCCGGGCGACGGCGCGCGCCTGTTCGACACGCTGCTCGCCGAGGTCGACTGGATGGCGACGGCCAAGCCGCAGACGGTCGCGCCCAAGGCCGACAAGCTCGGCCCGAAATACACGCTGACCGTCGTGGCCAAGACCGTCCCGCTGCAGGTCTACGACCTGTACCCGATGGCGGCCGGCGGACCCCGCGCGCACCGCCCGGCCAACCAGCCCAGCGGCAAGAAGGCCGACGGCTGGTTCTACGGCCGGCTCACGATGTCCGAGACGCTGCGCCTCAGCGGCGTGCCCCTCAAGCCCAAGCCCGACGTGGTCAACGGCGGCATCGGCGGCGGCGTGGGCGAGGACATCAAGGTCGCCGACCTCGACCCGGTCGCCGGCGTCAACGGCTTCCTGAGCCGCATGCGCGAGCTGCTCCTGCTCAACGGCGCCGTCCTGATCGTCATCCTGTTCGGCCTCGCCGGCATCGCGTTCCTGATCCGCCGCCGGGTCTGACCCGGCCCATCACCGCATCATCCGCCGCGGATGAACGGTCGCGGGCGCTTCATCGCGGCTCCGGCTCAGTTCCTCCAGAGCTTCCGCTCACTTGCCCGACATAAACGGATATTTCCGTGTGCCCTTAGAGCGTGTTTAGGAAGTGTCATAGCCACTCGTTGATCGCGGCGATCTGGACGGTCGCCTCGTACCGGACGGCGAGTTTGTCGTAGCGGGTGGCCACCGCCCGGTTGCGTTTGAGTCGGTTGATGCCGCACTCGACCGCGTGGCGCTGCTTGTATAACTGCTGGTCGAACGACGGGGGCCGGCCACCTTTCGAGCCCTTCTTGCGGCGATTCGCCGCCTGGTCGGCCTTGACCGGGATCGTCGCCTTGATCCCTCGCGTACGCAGGTACTCCCGGTTCGCCTTCGACGTATACGCCTTATCGGCCAGGACCCGATCCGGACGGGTCCTGGGCCGGCCACCACCAAGCCGCTTGACGCGGATACCGTCCAGCACCGTCGTGAACTGCGGGCTGTCGCCACGCTGCCCAGCGGTCAACACCACCAACAACGGCTTCTGCCCCTGCTCACACCCCAGATGCACCTTCGTGGTCAACCCGCCCCGGAGCGCCCCAACGCATGATCCGCCGGCTCGTCCCGGACCCCGCCCGGCGGCTCGACCTGCCGGTCACTATCGCGGCGGGCACCCGCGGCGTGCTGATGGGCCCGCGCGATCGTGGAGTCCACACTGACGTCCCAGGTGATCAACCCAGCGGCGTCTGCCCGGGTCTGCAAAGCGGCCAGGATCCTCGCCCAGGTCCCGTTGCGCTGCCATCGGCGAAACAGCCCGTACACGCTTTGCCAATGGCCGTAGCAGGCAGGGACGTCTCGCCAGGGAGCCCCAGCCCGGGTTCGCCACCTGATCCCGTCGATAAGCTGCCGTTTCGTCCATGTCGGCGGGCGTCCTGGCTTCTTCCCGACCGGCAGGAACGGCTCCAGAACGCTCCACTGTTCGTCGGTCAGGTCGTGCCGCCCCGCCACCGGTATGGTGTCCACGAGGTCTCCGTGCAGATGTTCTTCTTCGTCGATGAACGATCTACCGGAGACCTCCCTACTTTTCGATCACCGACACGCCGCCTGTGACCTGACCAGGCCACCACCATCGCCACTTCTTAAACACGGCCTAGTCCCCCAGCGGCACTGGCACCTTGAAGGCGGGGCAGTCGCCGGACGACGGGGCGAAGCACTGCTCCGAGGCGCCGAAGGTGTCGAAGAGCCGCCGGTCGGTGCCGAGCTGCTCGACCTGCGCGCCGGTCAGGCCGGGCTTCGCACGGGAGGCGTCGCCCGTGCCGCGCTCCCCGGTGGCCATCACGGCGACGGTGCGTCCGTCGGTGATGCGCCGGGCGATGATCTGGTGCGTCTGCCAGTCGGGGTCCCGGTCGTCGTCGTAGCGGACGTACTCGATGCCGGCCGGCGCCCACCGGGTCTTCGCGCACTTGCCGGGGGCGGCGAGCACCGGGAAGCACAGGTCGTCGGCGATCGAGTACACGGCGACCTCGACCGTGCCGCGCGGCTTGCCGTCCCGGTCGGCGATCGAGTACTGCCGCCAGCCGCTTCCGCGCTCGGGCGGGCGCGGGTAGATGTGCATCCTGCGGCCGTCGACGATCGGGGCGATCAGGGCGAGCACCGGGTCGGCCGCCGCCGAGGGCAGCGCGGCGCTGGAGGCCCCGGCGCTGGCGACCGGCGTGGAGGCGACCTTCGCCGGCATGAGGAGCGTGGTGAGGGCGTACCCGGTGGCCACGACCACGGCAACGACCACGACGCCCGCCGCGATCAGCGCCTGGGTTCGGCGGCGGCGCAGCCGGTCGGCGCGGCGGAAGACCGCGTCGATCTCGTCGCCGAGCGGGGGCTCGCCGTCGAGGACGTGCTCGAGGAGCCGGTTCAGCTGCACGGTCATCCGGTCAGCGCCGCCTCGGAGTCGGTCAGCAGCCGCTCGAGGGCGGCCAGCCCGGCCCGCTCGTAGGCGGCGACCCGCTCGTCGTCGAGGTCGAGCATGGCGCTGACGGCGTCCGCGTCGAACCCGTCCCAGTGCCGCAGCACCAGCACGGCCCGGCAGCGGGGGGCGAGCTTGTGCAGCGCGTCGAGCAGCAGGATCGACTCGGCCGCGACGCCGCCGGCGCCGGCTGAGGCCACGAAGACGTGCTCGCGGCGGCGGTTCCGCCGCCGGCAGGTCTCCATCAGATCCGCGTACGCGTAGACGTCCGGGTCGGCGACCGCGCCGCGCCGGCTGTCCGCCACCACCCGGGCCAGGCAGGCTTCGGTCAGCTCGGTGGCCAGCTTCCAGTCGCCGCACATGAGGAACGCGGAACGGCGCAGGTGCTTCAGGCGGCTGGTCACGAAGTCGCGCAGGCCATCATCGTCGCCGGACATGGTCCCTTTATAGGGAAATATGCGCGCCTACGTCGGTAAACCGGGATCAGGTCGCCCGGACGGCGACCTCCACCAGGCGTACGAGATCGGCCAGATCCTCGTCGAAGTCGCGCTCCCCCGCCTCGCCGGGCAGGCCGCCGGTCACCTCGCCGGTCGCGTAGCCGAGCAGGAACGCGCAGATCATCCGGGCCAGCCGGGGTATCCGGTCGCCGGGCACCCCGGCGTCGTGCAGGATGCCGCGCAGCGCCGCGGTGAGCCAGGACGCCGACGCGCCGGCCGCCGACCGGTTCAGCAGCAGTGGAAACGCGCCGGGATGGGCGAACGCGAGCTGCCGGACCGCCCGGCCCAGCGCGTGCAGGCGGCGGCGCCAGTCATGCCCGGCGCCCTCGTGCCCGGCGCCCTCGTGCCCGGCGCCCTCATGCACGGTGGAGCCCAGCTCCTGGTGCAGGAGGTCGACCAGGCCGTCGAGCAGCGCGTCCTTGCCGCCCACGTACGGGTAGAGCGCCATCGAGGTGAGCCCGACCCGCTCGGCCACGGCCCGCATCGACATGGCGGCCAGACCGCGCTCGTCGACCAGCGCGAGCGCCTGGTCCAGGATCAGCCGTCTCTTGTCGTCCACACCTCACCGTGTCGGTGCCGGGCCCAGCACGCGCAAGGCGCGCCGGACGGCTCACCCGACGGAGTGAGCCCGGACCGCGTGAGCCCGGACCGAGCAGGTGGTCAGCACCAGCGCCCGGGCGGGCGGCCTCGGCCGGTGGATTTGCGGCGCGGCCGCACCGCGCCGTGCAGATGCGCTCCGGCCCAGCCCCGCAACTCGGTGCGGCAGCCCATGCGGCTCGGTACGGGTGGCTCGTCCTCGGCGGCGGGCGACGCCGTCGGCAGGATCGGCTGTGCGTCCTCGAGCGCTGGATCGATGTCGGCGCGCGGCGGCCCGTTCTCCGGTTCCGTCATCTCGCCTCCCCAACCTTCACGCGGTGTCACATCGGCGTCGTGGCGCCCGGCTTGACCCTTCCGGCCGGGTGAGCCGGGCACCGCTAATGGGCCACCATGCCAGGTCACCGACCGGAATCGCGGGAGGGGCGCACCGCTATCCCGGCAAATACCTCAAACTGGTACATAGGCCCCGAGCATTTGCTGGCATATGCCCCGCCACCTGCGGTCCTGGTCGTTGCCGGACGGATCGGCCCCGAGCGGGACAGAGCGGTTCCGAGGACGCGTTTCCGCCCCCGGGCGTGGCAGGCTGTGATCCGTGGCAGAGAGCGTACGACCCGCCGCGACGGCCAAACCGCCGCTCGCCGCCACCCTGCGCCGCATCGAGCGCAACGCCGGGGCGCTGGCCAGCTCGGCCGTGGCCCGGATGGACGAGACGCTCCCCTGGTTCCGCGCGCTCCCCGCCGACCAGCGTTCCTGGGTCATGCTGGTCGCCCAGGCCGGCGTCCGCTCGCTGGTCGAGTGGCTACGCTCCGGCGGCACGGTCGCCACCAGCCAGGAGATCTCCGACGAGGTCTTCGCCGCCGCGCCCCGCGCGCTGGCCCGGTCGATCACGCTGACCCAGGCGGTCCAGCTGATCAAGGTGACCATCGACGTGGCCGAGTCCGAGGTCGGCGACCTGGCCGCGGCCGGCGAGGAGGAGGCGCTGCTGCAGGCGATCCTCAAGTTCTCCCGCGAGATCGCCTTCTCGGCCGCGCGGGTCTACGCCCGGGCCGCCGAGTCGCGCGGCGCCTGGGACGCCCGGCTGCAGGCCATGCTGGTCGACGCGCTGCTGCGCGGCGACTCCTCGGACGTGCTGGCCAGCCGGGCGGCCGCGCTGGGCTGGGCGGACGCGCCGCCGGTCGCGGTGGTCGTGGGCCGCTCGCCGGGCGGCGAGATCACCTCGGTGCTGCACGCCGTCTACCGCGCGGCCCGCCGGGCCCGGCTCGAGGTGATCGGCGGCGTGCACGGCGACCGCCTCGTCGTGGTGATGGGCGGGGTGACCGACCCGGCCGCCAGCGCCACCGCGCTCGCGTCCAGCTTCGGCGCGGGGCCGGTCGTGGTCGGCCCGGCGGTGCCCTCGCTCGACCAGGCCACCGAGTCGGCCCGGGCCGCGCTGGCTGGGTTCCGGGCGGCCGGCGCCTGGACCGGCGCGCCCAACCCGGTGGCCGCCGACGACCTGCTGCCCGAGCGCACGCTGGCGGGCGACATGGCGGCCCGGCGCATGCTGCGCCATGACGTGTACGGCGCTCTGCACCGCGCCGGCGGCGGCCTGCTCGAGACGCTGGACGCCTTCTTCGCCGCGGGCGGGGTGCTGGAGAGCGCGGCCCGCGAGCTGTACGTCCACCCCAATACCGTCCGCTACCGGCTCAAACGGGTCGCCGAGGTGACCGGTCTGTCCCCGTTCGACGGCCGGGACGGGTTCGCGCTGCGGCTCGCGATGACGGTCGGCCGGCTCGACCCTGCGACCTAAATCACCGAGCGCTCGTTCATGTTTTACTCCGCATCAAATGGGGCGCAATCGGGGCACTGAGAAGGGCCTTTTGTAGGATCCCCACAACGGTGGTCGTAGGGTTTGGTTGCCGCCGTCAACCGCGTTACCCCGCCGTATCCGGAAGAGTCAGAACCGTGCTCGCCCTACTCTCGCCCGGCCAGGGCTCCCAGAAGCCTGGCTTCCTGACCCCTTGGCTCGTCCTGCCCGGCGCCGAGGCCCGCCTGCGGGAATGGTCCGCGCTCTGCGGGGCCGACCTGCTCCACCTCGGCACCGCGGCCGACGCCGACGAGATCAAGGACACCGCTCGCACCCAGCCGCTGCTGGTCGCCGCGGCGCTGCTCGCGGCCGAGCACCTGGGGCCGGCCGAGAACGGCGCCGAGATCGGCGCGGTGGCCGGCCACAGCGTCGGCGAGCTCGGCGCGGCCGCGATCGCCGGGGTGCTGTCCGTCGGCGACGCCATCGCGTTCGCCGGGGTCCGGGGGCGCGAGATGGCCGCCGCCTGCGCGCTCGAGCCCACCGGCATGAGCGCGGTTCTCGGCGGCGACCCCGCCGAGGTGGTGGCCACCATCGAGCGGCACGGCCTCTACCCGGCCAACCGCAACGGCGCCGGCCAGATCGTGGCGGCCGGCTCGCTCGACGGGCTGGCCAAGTTCGCGGCCGAGCCGCCGGCCCGGGCGCGGGTCATCGCGCTGCAGGTCGCCGGGGCCTTCCACACGCCGTACATGAAGCCGGCCGAGACCGCCCTCGGCGCGTTCGCCGCCGACGTGACGGTGACCGACCCCGCACGCACGCTGCTGTCCAACCTCGACGGCGCCGCCGTCGCGCAGGGCGGCGCGATGCTTCAACGCCTGGTCCGCCAGGTCACCGCGCCGGTCCGCTGGGACCTGTGCATGCGCACGCTCAAGGAGCTCGGCGTCACCGGCGTCATCGAACTGCCGCCGGCCGGCACCCTGGCGGGCCTGATCAAGCGCGAGCTCAAGGGCGACGGCGCCCCCGAGATCGTCACCCTGAACACCCCCGACGACCTGCCCGCCGCTCGCGACCTGATCGCCCGGCACGGTAATGGAGGAGCAGCATGACAGCCGCGGGTTCCCGCATCGTCGCGCTCGGGCACTATCAGCCCTCGCGCATCGTGACCAACGACGACCTGGCCAGCACCATCGACACCAACGATGCGTGGATCAAGGACAGGGTCGGCATCGCGGAGCGGCGCATCGCCGGGGCCGAGACCGTCGCCGACATGGCCACGTACGCCGCCGAGAAGGCGCTGGCCGGCTCGGGCCTGACCGCGGCCGACATCGACCTCGTCACGGTCGCCACCTGCACCTCGATCGACCGGTGCCCGAACGTGGCGACCCGGGTCGCGGCCCGGCTGGGCATCACCGCCCCGGCGGCGTACGACCTGAACACCGCGTGCTCCGGCTTCTCGTACGCGCTGGGCACGGCCGACCACGCGATCCGGGCCGGCGCGGCGCGCAACGCCATCGTGATCGGCGCCGAGAAGCTCTCCGACGTCACCGACTGGACCGACCGCACCACCGCGGTCCTGTTCGGCGACGGCGCCGGCGCGGCCGTGGTCACCGCGGCGCCCGAGGGCGAGCAGGCCGGCATCGGCCCGGTGCTCTGGGGCTCGGCCCCCGACAAGGGCGACGTGCTCAAGATCGAGGGCTGGCAGCCGTACATCCAGCAGGAGGGCCAGATCGTCTTCCGCTGGGCCACCACCGCGCTCGCCCCGTTCGCGCTGCAGACCTGCGAGAAGGCCGGCGTCGCGGTTTCCGAGCTGGCCGCCTTCATCCCGCACCAGGCCAACACCCGGATCATCGACGGCATCGTCAAGCGGCTCGGCCTCGGCCCCGAGGTCGTCGTCGCCAAGGACCTGGTCGAGTCGGGCAACACTTCGGCGGCGAGCATCCCGCTGGCCCTGTCCAAGCTGGTCGAGCGGCGCGAGGTGCCGTCGGGCGCCCCGGTTTTGCTCTTCGGCTTCGGCGGCGGCCTCACCTACGCCGGCCAGGTCGTCCGCTGCCCGTGACGGGCCGCCGGCCCGGCCGGAACACCACCACCATTTGAGAGGAATACCCAAGAAGATGGCAACTCGCGAAGAGATCACCTCCGGCCTCGCCGAGATCCTGGAAGAGGTCGCCGGGGTGAACCCGGACGACGTCGCCGAGGAGAAGTCCTTCACCGACGACCTGGACGTCGACTCGCTGTCCATGGTCGAGGTCGTGGTGGCTGCCGAGGAGAAGTTCGGCGTCAAGATCCCGGACAACGAGGTGCAGAACCTCAAGACCGTCGGGGACGCCGTTTCCTACATCGAGGCGAATCACTGACATGAGCAATGTAGACGTCGTCGTCACCGGGCTCGGCGCGACGACCCCGTTGGGCGGGGACGTCGCGTCCACCTGGGACGCAATGGTCGCCGGCCGCTCCGGGGTGGGTCCGCTCACCCAGGAGTGGGCGGCCCAGCTCCCGGTGCGCATCGCCGCCGAGCTGGCCGTGGAGCCGTCCGAGGTCATCGAGCGGGTGCGCCTGCGCCGCCTGGACCGCTCCGAGGCGATCGCGCTGATCGCCGCGAAGCAGGCTTGGGCCGACGCGGGCCTCGGCGAGGACGGGGTCGACCCCGAGCGCCTCGGGGTCAGCTTCGGCAGCGGCATCGGCGGTGCCACCACGCTGCTCAACCAGGACGACATCCTCGAGCAGTCCGGCCCCCGCCGGGTCAGCCCGCACACCGTGCCGATGCTCATGCCGAACGGCCCGGCCGCCCACGTGGGGCTGGAGTTCGCCGCCAAGGCCGGCGTGCGCGCCATGGCCAGCGCCTGCGCCACTGGCGCCGAGGCCCTGGCGCTGGCCCTCGACCTGATCCGGGCCGGCCGGGCCGACGTGATCATCGCGGGCAGCACCGAGGCCGTGGTGCATCCGCTGCCGATCGCCGGCTTCGCGTCGATGCGGGCCATGTCGACACGCAACGACGACCCGGAGCGGGCGTCCCGGCCGTGGGACAAGAACCGCGACGGGTTCGTGCTGGGCGAGGGCGCCGGCGCGATCATCCTGGAGCGCGCCGACCACGCCGCGGCCCGCGGCGCCCGGGTCTACGCGCGCTTCGCCGGCGCCGGCATCACCTCCGACGGGTACGACATCGTCCAGCCCGACCCGGAGTGCGCCGGCGGCATCCGGGCCATGAAGATGGCGATCAGCGACGCCGGCCTGACCGGCGCCGACATCAAGCACGTCAACGCCCACGCCACGTCCACCCCGGTCGGCGACATGGGCGAGATCAAGGGCATCCGCGAGGCGATCGGCGACCACCCGGTGCTCACGTCGACCAAGTCGATGACCGGCCACCTGCTCGGCGCGGCCGGCGCGCTCGAGTCGATCGCCACGATCCTGGCCATCCGGGACAGCGTGGTGCCGCCCACGATCAACCTCGACGACCCGGACGACCGGCTCGACCTCGACGTGGCCGCCCTCAAGTCACGTCCGCTCGACATCCCGGCCGCCATCAACAACTCGTTCGGCTTCGGCGGCCACAACGTGGCCGTGGTGTTCACGCGTCCCTAACAGGCGCTCCGCGGCAGACCTGACACGGCCACCGGCGATTTGCCGGTGGCCGTGGCCTTTCCGGCGATCACGGCGGCCAGGGCGGTCAGCGACAGCTTGCTCGACGAGTACGTGGCGATCAGGGTCGGGGACTTCGCGGAGGCCAGCAGGTACGGCGTGTCCATCATGACCGTCACCGCGGCCGCCGCATTCAGGTCGGCGGGCTTGTCGCCGTACCCGACGAGATGGACGACCTTGCCGCCCGCGGCCTGGACCTCGACGCCCGCCGCTTGCAACGCCCGCACCAGATTGACCCGGGCGACCTCGCGGCCGTCGGCCGCGGTCACCGTGACCGGCCCGGTGAGCAGCGGGCCGGAACAGGCGCCACGCAGGACCGTCACCGACGCGGCGTCCAATGCGGACACCGCCTGCTGGTGCGCCGGCATGCCGACGACCGACAGATCGGGCGCCGGCTTCGTCCGGGACTTGAGCGTCAGGATCCGCGTCACCGCCTCGACCAGGCGCTCGCGCTTGAGCGTGCCGTTCTTGAGGCCGGCCACGATGCCGTCCCGGGCGGCCGCGATGTTCGGCGGCATCAGCAGCATGTCGTTGCCCGCGTTCAGCGCGCGGACCGCGGCCTCGCCGGCCGGCCACTTCATGGCGGGCGGCATGTTCATGGCGTCGGTGATCGCCACCCCGGCGAACTTCAGCCTCCCGCGCAGCTCGCCGGTCATCACCTTGGACGAGAACGTAGCCGGCGTCCCCTTGTCGAGCGCCCGCACGTCGAGATGGCCGGACATCACGACGCCCGCGCCCGCGGTCACGCCCGCCTGGAACGGCGGCAGATCCTGGGTAGCCCACTGCTGCGCGTTCTGCGCCACCACTGGCAGGCCCTCGTGGCTGTCGCCGCTGGTGTGACCGTGGCCCGGGAAGTGCTTGAGGCCGGCCGCGACGCCCGCCGACTGGAGGCCGCGCACGGCCGCGGCGACCTGTGCGGCGTTCGCCTTGGGGTCGGCGCCGAACGAGCGGGAGCCGATCACGGTGTTCGCGGGCGGTCCGAGCGTGTCGGCGACCGGCGCGAAGTCGACCGTGATGCCCATCGCGGCGAGTTCCTCGCCGGCCGCACGCCAGGCGGCCTCGGTGAGCGCGGGCCGGCCGGCGGCGCCGGCAGCCATCGCCGAGGGCAGCGCGGTCACGCCCTCGGTGATGCGGGTGACGACGCCGTACTCCTGGTCGGTGCCGATCGTCAGCGGGGGGATGCCGGCCTGCCGGGCGGCCGCCTGGAGTCCGTCGGTGAGCTTGCGGACCTGCGGCGGACTCTCCACGTTGGTCGCCGGGTTGGTGGAGCCGGTCGGGTCCTGCGCGGTGAAGCCGACCAGGATGAGGCCGCCGAGGTGGAACTTCGCGACCATCTCGGCCGGAGTGTTCACGCCGGCCAGGTTCTGGTTGCCGGCCGCCGAGGTCTTGTCCACGGTGGTCGCGTCGCTGCCGTACGCGTACGGCATGAGCACCTGCCCGGCCAGATCCGAGTCGCTCATCGCGGCGGCGACCGTCGCCGGGTCACCGGTGGCCGGCGCGCTCGACGGCGCCCGGGTCGCGGCCGGCAGCGCGCTCGACGCCGCCGGGGCCGGCGGCTTGTCCTCGCCGCACGACGCCACCAGCAGCAGCGCAGCGGCCACCGCGGTGACTCGCAGTCTCCTCATCACGCCCGGGTCAGCCCACCCGGGTGAGCAGCGTGACCGGCGCGCCGTCGCCCGCGTACCGGTAGGGCTCCAGCTCGGCGTCCCACGCCGTGCCGAGCGCCTTTTCCAGCGCATGCGAGAGGGCCTCCGGCGCCCGCGCGGAGGCCATGATCGTGCGCAGCCGGTCCTCGCCGATCTGGATGTCCCCGGAAGCGCCCATGATCCCGTGGAAGAGGCCCCGGCCGGGCACGTGCATGAACCGCTCGCCGTCCACGCCCGGGCTTGGCTCCTCGGTCACCTCGAAACGAATCATGGGCCACTGCCGGAGGGCAGCAGCCAGCTCGGCGCCAGTCCCGGCCCGACCGGTCCAGCTGCACTCGGCCCGCCGCGCGCCGGGATCGACGGGCTGCTCGGTCCATTGCAGGTTGACCGGCGCGGTCAGGACGCGCGCGATCGCCCACTCGACGTGCTGGCACACGGCAAGTGGGGTCGAGTGGACGTATACGACGCCACACGTTGGCACGGTGACCTCCCGGAGACCGAGGTGCGTCTTCCCCTACGACCTCGACCGCGGTTGATCGTGTCCCATGATGCCGAATGGTACGGATGGTGCGCCAGAGAATCGGCAACATCGACATCGGAACTGACGTAGTGGCACACCCATCTCAACGGCCGGACCTGCTCCGACGGCACGGTCCGGCGGGCATCGTGTAGAGTTACCACGGCCTTTTTTCTGTTTCCTCAAGGAGTACCGCCGTGGCGAGCAACACCTCGAAGACCGCCCGCGCATCAGTCCGCGCCGGCCAGAGCACCGGCGGCGCCCTCAGCGTGCTCGGTGAGTACAAGTACCTCATCCCGCTCGCCAACGGCCGCTTCGCCTACGTGCGCAACCTGACCAATGGCAAGACCGCGCACCTCAAGACCGACTCCGAGGCCTTCATCGAGGAGATCCGCATCCTGGCCGCGGCCGGTCACGGCGCCAAGATCCGCGCCGAGCTCGAGTCGCTCGACGCCGCCAACCCGCAGCACGGCTGGGCCGACACCGAGAAGCGCCTCGTCGACGCCGGCGTCTTCGAGAGCTGAGCACGGCTCCCTGATCTGCGAAAAGGCGCCCCGGCCACGCCGGAGGCGCCTTTTTCGCGCCCACTGATCAACATCCCACCGCCCTTCACCAAGGCACGATCACGACATTTAGTACCGTTGCGCCGTGAGCCCACGCCGGTCGGCGCGCGATCTTGATGACCTACAGCGCGAAACGAACGCGAATTCATCATTCGCCGCCCGCCTTCCACCTCCCGCACCGCGACTTTGATGAGTTGCCGCGCCCGGCAAACAGCAACTCACCATCGCCCCGCCGCATCGAAGCGCTGGCACCAAAGCGGGCACCCACCCACGACAACCCGCGCGATCTTGATGAGTAGCCGCGCCCGGCGAACAGCAACTCACCATCGCCGCGCCCCCGCGCCGCGCCCGCGCCCCCGCGCCGCGCCCCCGCGCCGCAGGACGCTCAGGGCGATCGGACGGTGAGCGCAAGCTGTCGCGCTCGGAGCCCGGCCATGATGCGGTAGGGCGGTGCGAATGGGTGCCGGGCGGAGGCGGGCGCGGCGTTTGACCCGCGTGGAGAGGGCTGGACCGCGCCCGTACGATATGGGGGTTTTAAGGCAGAAGGTCCACCCACCCGGTGTCGAGGTCGTAGGCCGCGCCCACGACGTCCACGCGGCCGGACGCCACCGCGTCCGCGACGCCCTCGATCTCTCGCATGCGCGCCACCGTGCGGGTTACGTGGGTGCGCATGGCTTTCTCCGCGACGTCGGGGTCGCCCAGGCCCACCGACGCGACCGCGGGCGCGATCTGGTCGACCAGGTAGCCGATGTCGCCCGGCGGCCGGTCGTCGGTGCGCAAGGCGTCGAGGGTGGACTGGACGGCGCCGCAGCGCTTGTGACCCAGGACCATGATGAGCGGGACGCCGAGCTTGGCCACGGCGAAGCCGACGGAGCCGAGGACGGCCCGGTCGACGACGTGGCCGCCGGAGCGGACCACGCAGATGGACCCGAAGGTCTGGTCGAAGATCGCTTCCAGGGGGACGCGGGAGTCGATGCATCCGACGACAACCGCGTGCGGCTGCTGGCCGCTGGAGGCCGCGGCCGCGGACGAGACGCTGTGCCCGTGCTCGGGGCGGGAGCTGACGAAGCGCTTGTTGCCCGCGACGAGCTCGGCGAGCGCGTCGGCGGCGTTGAGGATCGGCGGGGGCGGCGGGGCCGACGGGTCGGTGGTCATGCGGAAATTCTCGCCCAGGTCGGGCGGAGCCACAGGGAGTGCGAGACAACTCACGGAAAGCCGACGTCCGTGTCGCTTGTGACCGCTCGGGCGAATCCCCATAAAATCCGCCGCCGATAGTGGCGGGCGACACAGTCGGCGAGTGATGATTGCTACCCGTGGGTACAACGGGGCCGTGCTACTCGCGGAGGTGCCCATGTCCGAGCGGTCCGTACTGACCCTGCCGGACGGCGTCACGCTGTGTGCCGAGACGTGGGGACCGCGCGATGCCAAGGTCACCGTGGTGCTGCTGCACGGGTGGTGCCTCAGCCGGCGCACCTGGCAGCACCAGATCACGGCGCTGACGAGGGCGACCGACCCGCCGCGGGTCATCGCGTTCGACGCCCGCGGGCACGGGCGCTCGGGAGCGACCCGGCTGGGGTCGGCGACGCTGGGGCAGCTCGGGGACGATCTCGCCGAGGTGCTGCGGCAGCTGGCGCCGGAGGGGCCGGTCGTGCTGGCCGGGCACTCGATGGGCGGCATGACCATCATGGAGTACGCGCACCGGCATCCCGGCGAGTTCGCCCGGCGGGTGGCGGGGCTGCTCTTCGTGTCGACGACCGCCGAGGGGACCGCGCACACGATGTACGGCCTGCCGCCGCGGCTGGCGGCGCTGATGCGGGCCGGCGAGACGATCGGCGCGGGCCTGCTGGCCCGCTCCGGCGCCTGGCGTCCGCACCGGGCGCTGGTCCCGGCGTTGCGGCTGCCGCTGCGCTGGCTGCTGTTCGGCGACGACTACGAGGACGCGGCGCTCCGGCTTACCCTGCGCACCGTCGGGGGAACGACGCTGCGGTCGATCGGCGGCTTCCGCAACTCGATCGGCGAGCAGCAGCGGATCGACACGCTGGCCCGGCTGGGCGACGTGCCGGCCGCCGTGCTGGTCGGCGACCGGGATCGGCTGACCCCGCCGCCGTGCGCCGAGGGGATCGCCGAGGCGCTGCCCGGCACCGAGCTCACCGTGTTTCCCGGCGCCGGGCACATGCTGATCCTCGAGCGGCACGCCGAGGTCTCGGCCGCGCTGGCGGGGATCGTCGGGCGGGTCGCCGCCGCGAAGCGCCGGGTCACCCGGGCGCGCAAGCCCGCCCGGGTGCGGGACAAGGCTGCCTAGAGGGTTTTGGCGAGGGCGTCCATCAGCTCCTCGGTGCCCTGCTTGCGCTGCGCGGAGTTGTCCAGGCCGTCGAGGTAGACGCCCTGCTCGGTGATGGCGAAGTCGGTGCCGGTCGCGGTCGCCCGGAGCTCGATCGTGGCGACCGAGACGGAGATGCGCTGCCCGTTCATCGACATCTCGTAGGTGTAGACGATCCGCTCGTCCGGCACGATGTCGGTGTAGGTCGCCGTGTAGCCGAACGTGGTGCCGTTGTCGAGCGTGGCCTCGGTGGCCTCGCGGCCGCCCTCCCGGAAGTCGAACAACTCCCGCTTCATGGGCAACGGGCCACCGAACCACTTGGCCTTGGCCTCGGGGTCGGCGAAGGCACGGAACACCCGGGCGGGCGCGGCGTCGAAGTGCCGTTCGATGCGGAACGTGTCGTGCATGGCGGAACGCTGGGTCATCGGTCTTCTCCGTTCAGGAACTCTTCGAGGCGGTCGAGGCGGCTCACCCATCCGGCCCGGCGGTCGGCGATCCACTGCTCGGCGGCCTGGAGCGCCTCGGGCTCCAGGCGGCAGGTGCGGACCCGGCCGACCTTCTCGGAGCGGACCAGGCCGCTCTCCTCCAGCACGCGCAGGTGCTGCAGGACCGCCGGCAGCGACATCTTCAGCGGCGTGGCCAGCTCTTTCACCGACGCTGGGCCGCGGCTGAGGCGGTCGACCATGGTTCGCCGGCTCCCGTCGGCAAGAGCGGCGTACATCAGGTCGAGCGAATGGTTAAGCACTTGCTTAAGTATCCGCATCGGAACCCGCATGTCAAGAAGGTCCCTTCGCGGAGTAGATTCGATTGCCCCCTTTTTTCTCGCAGGGAGAATCTTGAGCGACACCGTCCTGCAGCAAGAGATCGCGGTCGAACAGCAGCACGTGGACCGGGTCTACGCACGCCTCGCCGAGCTTCGCCGGGATGCGTCGCGCGCCGAGAAGGAGGGCTACCAGCTGGCCGGCGTCGGCACGTACGGCGCCCTGGTCGAGCGGGACGCGATGGTCTTCCACGCGGCCCGGCGCCGGCACGCCCTCGACACCGAGTACGAAGGCCTGGTCTTCGGCCGCCTCGACCTCAAGACCGGCGCCACCCACTACGTCGGCCGGATGGGCATCCGCGACGAGAGCGCGCAGCCGCTGGTCGTCGACTGGCGGGCGCCCGCCGCGGCGGCCTTCTACCGGGCCACCGCCGCCGAGCCGCTCGGGGTGGTGCGCCGCCGGATGATCCAGTCGAGCCGGGAGAAGGTCGTCGGCATCGAGGACGACCTGCTCGACCCCGATGCCGCGCCGCCGGGGATGCGGATCGTCGGCGACGGCGCGCTGCTGGCCAGCCTGTCCAAGGCGACCGGGCGCGGCATGCGCGACATCGTGGCGACCATTCAGCGCGAGCAGGACGAGGCGATCCGCTCCCCCGCCTCCGGGGTGACGATCGTGACCGGCGGACCGGGCACCGGCAAGACCGCGGTGGCGCTGCACCGCGCGGCGTACCTGCTCTATTCGGACCGCAGCCGGTTCGCCGGCGGCGGGATCCTGGTGGTCGGGCCGTCCGGCGTCTTCGTCGACTACATCGCGACCGTGCTGCCGTCGCTGGGCGAGGACACGGCGACGCTGCGCTCGCTCGGCTCGCTGGTGGTCGGCTACGACGCCACCCGGGTCGACAGCGGGCCGGTCGCCGCGATCAAGGGCTCGCTGCGCATGCGGCGGGTGCTCGAGCGGGCCTCGCACGACGGCGTGCCGGGCGGGCCCGACGAGCTGCGCCTGCTCTACCGGGGCACGCTGCTGCGGCTGGACGCCCGGGAGCTGGACGCCATCCGGCGCAAGGCGCTGCCGCGCGGCGCGCGGCGCAACGAGGTGCGCGGCCACGGCTTCGACCGGATCTTCGACGCGCTCTGGGCCCAGGCCCGCCAGCACAGGGTCCCCGGCCTGCCGGAGAAGGCCGACTTCGAGTCCGAGCTGGCCGACCGGGCCGACTTCCGAGAGTTCCTCAAGGCCTGGTGGCCGCGGTTCACCCCGATGCGGGTGCTGCGCTGGCTGGCCGACCCGGGCCGGCTGCGCAAATACGCCAACGGGGTGCTCTCCCGGGAGGAGATCGCCGCCCTGCAGGGGTCGTTCCACGACGATCCGACGATCGCCGACATCGCCCTGCTGGACGAGCTCGACGAGATCCTCGGCCGGCCCCGGCAGGCGCAGAAGAAGACCAAGAACCCGTTTCACGTACGCGACGGGATCCAAGAGGTCAGCACGTACGCGGACCGCCAGGCGGCCGCCCGCGCCCAGCAGGTGCAGCGCGACGACGACTACCGCGACTACGCGCACGTGGTGGTGGACGAGTCGCAGGACGTCTCGCCGATGCAGTGGCGGATGATCGGCCGCCGCGGCCAGTACGCGTCCTGGACCATCGTGGGCGACCCGGCGCAGACCGCGTGGGCCGGCGACCCCGCCGAGCTGGACCGGTCCCGCGACCGCGCGCTCGGCTCGCGCAAGCGCAACAGCTACGCGCTGACCACGAACTACCGGAACTCGGCGGAGATCTTCGCGGTGGCCGCCGGGGTGATCCGGACGATCATGCCGGACCTGCCGCTGCCGTCGGCCGTGCGCAGCACCGGCGTCGATCCGGTCGACGTGGTCACCGACCGGTCCGGGCTGCCCGGCCTGGTGCGCGAGCTGGCCGAGAAGCAGCTGACCGAGGTCGACGGGACGATCGGGCTGATCACCCCGGTGCCGCGGCGCGACGAGATGGCCGCGTGGGTGGCCGGGCTTCCGGAACGGGTCCAGGTGGTCACGGCGCTGGAGGCCAAGGGCATGGAGTACGACGCCGTCGTGCTCGTCGAGCCGGCGTCGCTCACCCGCGACCCGGCCGGGGTGCGCACCCTGTACGTCGCCCTGTCCCGGGCCACCCAGCGCCTGACCACCGTCGGCACGACAGCCGGATGGGCGCCGGCCGCGGCGTAGGTCGTCGCCGCCATTGCACATATAGCGATGTACGCATACATTGGCGGGAGCGGCCGGCGCGACGGAGGGTTGATTCATGGGAGCCGGACACGACCACGGGACGCAGGCGTTGCGCGCCGGCGCCCGGCATCGCACCCGGCTCTGGTGGGCGGCGGGACTGCTGGCCGGCTTCATGCTGGTCGAGGCGGCCGCCGCGTTCGCCACCGGCTCGCTGGCGCTGCTCTCCGACGCCGGGCACATGTTCACCGACGTGCTCGGCATCGCCATGGCGCTCGCCGCGATCACCGCGGCCGGCCGGGCCGCCACCGATTCGCACCGCACCTTCGGGCTCTACCGCCTCGAGGTGCTGGCCGCGCTGGCCAACGCCGCCCTGCTCGCCGCGGTGGCCGGGTTCGTGCTCGTGCAGGCGGCGCGCCGGTTCACCGATCCGCCCGAGGTGCCGGCCGGGCCGATGCTGATCGTCGCGGTGGGCGGCCTGGCCATCAACGTGGTCGCGTTCGCGCTGCTGCGCGCGGGCGCCAAGGAGAGCATCAACGTCCGCGGCGCCTACCTCGAGGTGCTCGGCGACCTGCTCGGCTCGGCCGGGGTCATCGTGGCCGCCGTCGTCATCGGGCTCACCGGCTGGTCGTACGCGGACCCGATCGTCGCCGTGATCGTGGCGCTCATGATCCTGCCCCGCACGTTCGCGCTGGGCCGCGACGCCGTCCGGATCCTTGTGCAGGCCGCGCCCGAGCACCTGGACATCACCGCGGTCCGGGCCCGCCTGGCCGCCGTCCCCGGCGTCTGCGACGTCCACGACCTGCACGTCTGGACCCTGACCTCGGGCATGGACGTGGCCTCGGCCCACCTGAGCCTCGAGCCCGCGGCCGAGCTGGCCGCCGTACTGAGCACGGCCCGCGAGGCACTGCACGACGATTTCGACATCGACCACGCCACGTTGCAGGTGGAGCCGGTCGGCGCGAGCGGCGGGTGCGCCCCCGCCGGCTGGTGAGCCCGACTATGGCGATCATCACAGCGAGCGAGGACGATGATCTCACGCATGCCACCTCCCTACGCCGGGTGGTTATGCCATCACGGGAGGACATCACCATGACGCAGACGGTCATCCACCAACCCCGCGTGGCCTGGGACGGCGCCCGGGCCTTCGTCCGCGCGGCCGGCAGCCCGCACTCCGACCGGTTCGCGACCAGCGTCCTCGCCCGCCTCGGCAACGAGATCTACGGCCAGTTCGCCGACACTCGGCAGCGGCTGCTCACCGCGCTGGTCGAGACCGGCGGCGACCGCTACGCGAGCGACGTCGAGGCCGGCAAGTGGCGGGTCCGCCTGGACGACTTCCTGCGGCAGCACCCCGAGCTGACCGACGCGGTGCGGGAGCTCACCAGCGAGGCGATGGAGCTTTAGACGCGTTTCCCGGCCCGGCAGCCCACAAAAGTGGACAATGTCGAATATGAGCGACGCTCGGGTCATGGTCTTCGCGCCTGCACCTCAACTCACCGTGACCATCGAGCAGCAACACGAGCTGCCCGAGTTGCACGTGCACCCCGGCGGCCAGGGGATCTGGCAGACCCGCATGATCACCTCGCTGGGCGCCGAGGTGATCCTGTGCGCGGCCGTGGGCGGTGAGGTCGGCCGGGTCCTCAAGCCGCTACTCGACTTCAAGGGCGTCACGCTGCGTACGATCCCGCGCGAGACCGGCAGCGGCTGGTACGTGCACGACCGCCGCGACGGCCGGCGCCGCTCGCTCGCCGAGATCGCCGGCGCCCCCTTCACCCGCCACGAGCTGGACGAGCTCTACAACCTGGCGCTGGCCGAGGGGCTCCGAGCCGGCATCGCGATCCTCAGCGGGCCCGCCCACCCCTCGGTGATCCGCCCCGACGTCTACCGCCGGCTCGCCGCCGACCTGCGCGCCAACGGGTGCAAGGTGATCGCCGACCTGTGCGGCGACCACCTCAAGGCGGTGCTGTCGGCCGGTCTCAACGTCGTGAAGGTCAGCCACGAGGAGCTGATCGCCGACGGCCTCTCCGCCGACGACTCCGAGAAGAACCTCACCAACGCGCTGCTCAAACTGCACGACGACGGCGCCGAGGCGGCGCTGGTGTCGCGCGCCGGGATGGGCGCGCTCGCGCTGATCAACGAGGAGATCTACCGGGTCGGCACGCCCAAGCTGACCCCCACCGACGGCCGCGGCGCCGGCGACTCGATGACCGCGGGCGTGGCCGCGGTGCTCGCCCGCGGCGGTGAGATGAGCGAGGCGGTCCGCACCGGGGCGGCCGCCGGCGCGCTGAACGTCACCCGGCACGGTCTCGGCACGGGACATCTGGACGCCGTCCAGGTGCTCACCGAGCGCATCCGGCTCACCCCGATCAAGAAGGCACGATGACACGAATCCTGGTCACCAACGACGACGGCATCGACTCGCCCGGCCTGCGCTACCTGGCGCGGGCCGCCGCCCGGGAGGGGCACGACGTGGTCGTGGCCGCGCCGGTCACCGAATCGAGCGGCTCCAGCGCCGCGATGACCGCGGTCGAGGAACACGGCCGGATCATCCTGCACAAGCGCGAGATCACCGGGGCGAAACACATTCCGGCGTACGCGGTCGCGGCGTCGCCCGCCTACATCGTGCTGCTCGCCCTGCGGGAGGCGTTCGGCGAGGTCCCCGACCTGATCCTCGCCGGCATCAACCGGGGCGCCAACGCCGGGTCGGCCGTGGTGCACTCCGGCACCGTGGGCGCGACGTTCACCGGCTCGTACGCGGGCCTGCACGGCCTTGCCGTCTCGCTGGACGTCCTGTCCCCGCAGGCGGCCTCGACGCGCAGCGGCGGCGCCGCCATGGACGTGATGACCACGGACGACGACGAGAAGCGGCATTGGAGCAGCGCCGCCGAGCTGGCCGCACGGCTCATCCCGACGCTGATGCACACGCCGCCCGGCACGGTCTTCAACCTCAACGTGCCGGACCTGCATCTGGACGGCATCCGCGGGCTGCGGCGCGCCGCGCTCGCGCAGTTCGGCCAGGTGCAGATGAGCATCGCCGAGGCCGGCGAGGGCTTCGTGCGGACCGCTGTGCAGGCCGCTGACGAGCTCCTGGAGCCGCAGACCGACCTCGCCGCCCTGGCCGAGCATTTCGCCGTCGTGACGCCGCTGCGCGCGCCGGTGGAGGCCTCCGACGTCCGCTTCAACCTGGAAACGGTCGCGGTGCACTCACCGGCGCTCTGAGGGCCTCATGCAACGCTCCGAGGGCCTCGTTCAAAGGGATACGGCGGGCTGCTCGCTCTCGGCGGCCTCGCCGTACGGCTGCGGGTTGCCGAACAGCCCCAGCAGGCCGGTGACCCACAGCTGACGGTGCGCGAACCGGCTGGGCCGGGTGACGATCAGCTTGACGTCGCTGACCGCGGCGAGCTGGAAGGCGGCGACCAGAGCGCTGATGCCCACGGAGTCGATGAAGGTCACGTTCTGCAGGTTGAGCTCGATGCGGGTGGGGTGGCTCTCGGCAAGCTGCGTCGCCACGGCCTCCCGGATCTCATATGCGTTCTCCACGTCGATCTCACCGCTGGGTGAGACCTCCACCACCGCGTCGGCAAGCGTCGACGTCATTATCGACAGCGTCACGCCAATCCCTCCACCCGCCCGGCCGGCCCGGGCGTTCAGCTCCTCTGTGCGCGGGCCGCAACGCAGCGTAGTGCAACGCCGCGCGGGCTCGCGCCGGGGGAGTCGAGACTACCCCCCGAAGGTTCGGTGAAACTGACCGAAAGGTTAGGCCCCGAACCTGTTAGCCACCTGAGTGACCCGTGTGAACGGCGTCAAGACTACCGGGGCCCGTCCAGTGGTTTCCGGGGCCGTGATGGCGTCCACACCGGACACGTTTGCCGCATGGCGCATACGGGCAGGTGAATTGAGGTACGGCGAGCGCAGGAGGAGAAAACCGACGATGTTCTCGACGAGCAGCAAAGCCGAGCGAACCGCCGAACAGGCGTGGGAGTATCTGTCGTCCGCGATGTCCTCGGCGGGCGACACCGCCACCAAGGCGGCATCGGCCGCCACCGACAAGGGCCAGGGCTGGGCCGACGAGGCCTGGCGCCGCGCCTCCGCCGCCGCGGACGCGCTGGCCGGGCGCCGCCCGGGCCGCCCGTGGGGCACGCTGCTGCTGGCCGGCCTGGCCGGCGTGGCGGTCGGCCTGGCCGCCGCGGCGTACTCCCGGCGCGCCCTGGCGCGTCAGGCGGCCGAGGAGGAGCAGGAGCTGGCCCAGACCGCGGTGGTCCTCACCGGCGACCGCTGAGCACGGAAAACGCGTAGTCCCGGCCGTCGGGCGGAGTCTTCCGCCGCCCGGCGGCCGCAAGCCCCGTGGCTCGCCTCGCTCCCGCGTGATCGGCACAGGGCCTACCCTGTGCGCGTGGACGCAGTCTTCTTCGATACGGCCGCTGACCTGCGCGCCTGGTTCGAGGCGAATCATGACTCCGCGCCCGAGTTGTTCGTCGGGTACTGGAAGAAGGGGACCGGGCGAACCGGCGTCTCCCACTCCGACGCGATCGAGCAGGCGCTCTGCTTCGGCTGGATCGACAGCATCGCCCGCCGGATCGACGAGCGCAGCTACCGGGTGCGGTTCACCCCGCGACGCCGGGGCAGCGTCTGGAGCGCGATCAACGTGGCCAAGATCGCTGAGCTCACCGAGCGGGGGCTGATGACGCCGGCCGGGCGCAAGGCGTTCGAGGAACGCAAGATCGATCAAGGGCCGGCCTACTCGTACGAGCAGGAAGTGGGCCTCGACGCCCGGCAGACCGCCCTGTTCCGGGCAGATCGGGCCGCCTGGGAGTGGTTCTCGGCGCAGAGCCCGTACTACCGGCGCGCCGCCACCCACTGGGTCGTGAGCGCCAAGCGCGCGGACACGCGTGAGCGTCGTCTGGCCCAGCTCATCACCGATTCGGCGGCGGGACGTAGGGTGCCACCGCTGGCCCCCCGCTAGGAGCGGGCCATCTGTAGAGTTGAGCGACGTTCGCTTGCGTGGCGGTTGCCACCCGATTAGATAGGTCCGGCGGTGCTGTCTGCGGGGAATCTCCTGGGCAACCGGTATCGGTTGGACGAGCGCATCGCCACCGGCGGCATGGGCGAGGTGTGGCGCGGCACCGACGTGGTGCTGGGCCGGGTGATCGCGGTCAAGGTGCTCAAGACCGCGATGCTGGCCGACCCCGAGTTCTCGGCGCGCTTCTACGGCGAGGCCCGGATGATGGCCTCGTTCCGCCACCCCGGCGTCGTCGAGGTCTACGACTACGCCGGCGCCGAGGAGGACAGCGACGACCGGGTCGCCTACCTGGTGATGGCGTACGTGGAGGGCGAGCCGCTCTCGGCCCGGGTGCGCCAGGGCCCGATGAGCGTCACCGAGACCATGTCGATCGTGGCGCAGGCGGCCGACGCGTTGCACGCCGCGCACGAGGTCGGCGTGGTGCACCGCGACGTCAAGCCGGGCAACCTGATCGTGAAGCCGACCGGCGCGGTCGTGCTGGTCGACTTCGGCGTCGCCCGCTCGGCCGCGGTGACCAGCGTCACCCAGCTCAACGCGATCGTCGGCACCGCGCTCTACATGGCGCCCGAGCAGGTCGCCAAGGGTAAGGTCACGGCCGCCACCGACATCTACGCGCTCGGCGCGGTGGCCTACCACTGCATCGCCGGGCACCCGCCGTTCGACGGCGACAACGCGCTGCAGGTGGCCCTGCGCCACCTCGAGGACGAGCCCGAGCCGCTGCCGGCCCACGTGCCGCCCGCGGTGCGCGACCTGATCGCCCGGGCCATGGCCAAGCAGCCGGTCGACCGGTTCGAGACGGCCGCCGCGTTCGCCGAGGCGGCGTTCGAGGCGGCCGGCCCGCTCGACTGGAAGCGGATGACGGGCACGACCATGGTCGCCCCGAGCAGCCCGGCCCCGCCGACCCGCGCGGTGCCGATGCCGCGCGACCTGCCGCTCGCCGCGCCGCCGGTCCGGGGCAAGCCGCGCGGCCAGACCGCGCTGCTGGTGGCGATCGTGGCGATGGGGGTGCTGGCCCTCGGCCTCACCATGGCGATCATTCTCCGGCCCGGCAGCAGCCCGGCCGGCGACCAGACCGGGACAAACGTGGTGCCCTCGGAAACCGCGCCGCAGCAGGAGTCCGAGGCGCCGGAGCCCGCGCCGTCGGTCGGCGCCACCACCGCCCGCGTCAAGCCGAACGGGGCGGGCAAGGCTTCCTCGGCCCCGGCGAGTTCCTCGGCCAAGCCGACCACGACCGCCACGCCGACCGCGACGCCGCCCACCACCCCGCCGACGACTCCGCCGACCACGCCGCCGACCACCGAGCCGGCCACCACTCCCCCGACGACCGAGCCCGCCACCACGCCGCCCACCACCGCGCCCGGGGTCGGCCCGGCGGCCGGGAGTTGACCCTGACACCGTGTCAGGCCGGAAGGTACGAGGACCATGTTCAGTATCGGAGACTTCGCCGGCCTGGGCCGGGTGTCGGTGCGCATGCTGCGCCACTACGACGCCATCGGCCTGCTGCGCCCCGCCCACGTCGACCCGCACAGCGGCTACCGCTACTACACCGCCGCACAGCTGAAACGGCTCAACCGGATCATCGCGCTCAAAGACCTCGGCTTCTCGCTGCAGCACGTGCAGGTGCTGATCGAGGAGAAGGTCGGCGTCGGTGAGCTGCGCGGCATGCTGCGCCTGCGGCGGGCCGAGCTGGAGGCCCAGGTGCAGCGGGACAACGTGCGCCTGGCCCAGGTCGACGCGCGTCTCCGGATGATCGAGATCGAGGGGCATATGGACACCGGAGACGTCATCCTCAAGGAACTGCCGGCGCTGCGGGTGGCGGAGCTGTCCGCGACCGCCACCAGCTACGACGACCCCAACTCCATCAGCGGGAACCTGTCGCCGCTCTATCCGCGGCTGATGGAGCTGATGGAGAAGGCGGCCGTGCCGATGTGCGGGGCGCCGATCGCCTACTACCTGCCGGCGCCGGCCGGGCCCGGCGACGAGACCATCACCGTGCACGCGGCCTTCCCGATCGGCGACGCCGAGGTGGGCGACGACCCCGGCTTCGACGTGACGGTGCTGCCCGCGATCGAGCAGGCGGCCACGGCCCTGCACGAGGGCTCGATGTCCGAGGCGTTCCGCACCGGCCAGAAGATCGCGACCTGGATCGACGACAACGGGTACCGCACGGTCGGGCCGGGCTTCGCCCGCGAGGTCTACCTCGACTGCCCGCCCGGCGAGTTCGACAAGTGGGTCACCGAGATGCAGGTGCCGGTCGGCAAGAACGACGGGGACTGACCCTCAGGTCGGGGCCGGGCCTGCCGATGGGGCGGTCCCGGCAACCGAGAGGCAACCGCTCGATGACCACTCAGCTCCCGTACGGCCCGCCGCAGCAACCGCAGTGGGGTCAGCAGCAGCCGTCTCAATATGGCGGCCTCATGGTGCCCTACCCGGAGCTGATCCGGACCGCGGGCGCACCCAAGCCGTCATGGGTGCCGGTGGTGGTCTGGACGTTCTTCTTCGGCCTGCTGGGGTTGATCTCGGCGGCCCGGCGCGCCGGCAAGGCTCGCCGGGCCGGGCATCCGGGGCAGCCGTATTGGATCGCGTTCGGCGTGACGTGGGTCGCGAGCTTCGTGATCTGGGCGGTGGCGATGGCCATCGCGATCCCGGTCTACCTGAACATCCGGCACGAGGCCGTGGCGAAGTCGATCGCCGAGAACCTCACGGCACAGCCGGCCGCGAAAGGCGTCCGGATCAGTTCCGCCGACTGCGAGCCGCTCAGCCGGAAGGGGCCGGGCGGGCTCGACGCCTACTCGTGCCACGTCACGCTGAGCACCGGCGCCGATGGTGCCGTCACCGTCCTCGCGGACGGCGACGGCACCGTCAAAGGCGTGCGTCAGAACTGAATCGGCACGCCGTCGCGGACCAGCTGCCAGTTCTTGACGAAGAAGTCGGCCGGGTCGATGGCGCCCTTCGCCTGGGCCCAGTCGATGAGCAGCTGGCGGATCTCCTGCTGGGCGTTGTAGACCTGCGTCTTCACGATGCCGGGGAAGTTGCCGCCGCCCGAGCGCCGGTAGTTGTTCACCGCCACCACGAACTGGGCGGCCGGGTCGATGTCGGCGCCGTCGATCTGCAGGCGGGTGATCCGCGAGCCGATCGGCTTGCTGATGTCGATGTCGTAGTCGACGCCGGACAGCACGTCGTAGTTGTAGTCCGGGATCGACGGGTCGCTGATCGTGTCGGGGTTGACCGGCGCGTCCGGGGCGAGCGTCACGAAGAATTTCGCCGAGTACTCCAGGTACGCCTTCACCTCGGCGCCGGTCAGCACGACCGCCTCGAGCGTGTTGTCGTAGATGTACAGCCCGGCCACGTCCTTGATCTTGACGTCGCCCTGCGGGAACACGGCGGTCCGGCTGAACGGCGCCGCGATCGACAGGACCGGCAATGACGCGTACGACGTGCCGGCCAGCGCCGCCGTGACGGTGTCGGTCTGCACCTTGTTGATGTAGTCGAGGATCGGCGTGTCCTCGTACCGCGAGGAGGCCGCCGACAGTTCCTCGGTGGACGTCGCGACGACCTGGTTGACGTACGCGACGGTCTTCGCGTGCTGCGCCCGGGTGACGGCGAGCACGACCGGGTCGGCGTCGACCGTGTTGGTGTTCAGCGTGGTCGCGGCCTTCGTGGTGATCTTCCACTTGCCGCGCTCGCGGACCAGGTCGAAGTCCATCCTGGTGAGCCGCTGGCCCCACTTCGACGGCTCGGACATCAGCACCTGCTGCCCGGTGGCGGTGTTGGCCACGAACCGCTGTGGGATCTCCAGGTGGGCGTGGCCGAACAGGATCGCGTCGATGCCCGGCACGTTCTGGGCGATCAGCGCGGCCGGGTTCTCGTTCGGCAGCTCGGGGCCGTAGCTGGAGGTGCCGGAGTCGCCGCCGTGCGCCGAGATGAGCACGATGTCGGCGCCGCAGCGCCGCATGACCGGCACCCACTTGGCCGCGGTGCTCACCATGTCGAGGAAGTTCAGCTTGCCCTCGACGTTCGCCCGGTCCCAGATCGCCACGCCCGGGTTGGTCAGGCCCAGGATGCCGACCCGCAGCGTCGGCGCGTGCTTGCCGAGGGAGACCTTCTTGATCACGTACGGCGTGAAGGCCGGCTTGCCGGTCTTGGCGCTGACCGCGTTCGCGGCGAGGGCCGGGAAGCCGAGCTGACGGATCCAGAGGTTCAGCAGCGGCAGGCCGTAGTTGAACTCGTGGTTGCCCAGGGTGACCGCGTCGTAGTGCAGCACGTTCATGGCGCGCGCCATCGGGTGCTTCTCACCGGTCGTGGTGATCGGCTCCTGCTTGGCGTAGTACGTGGCCAGCGGGGTGCCCTGGATGGTGTCGCCGGCGTCCAGCACCAGCGTCGCGCCGGTCGCCTCCTTGCGGATCTTGTTGACCAGCGCGGCGAGCTTGGCCACGCCGACGTCGTTGTGCGCGCTGTCGTCGTACTCGGCGTCCCGGTAGTAGTCCCAGTTATACACATTTCCATGCGTATCGGACGTGCCCAGCACGGTGAGATGGTACGTCTTCTCGGGGGCGGGCTTGTGGCCGTGGCCATGGGCCTGGGCCGCCTGGGAACCCACGAGTGGGGCCGCCGCCGCGGCCACCGAGGCGGCGATAACCGTACGCCGCGATACACCGGCGGGAGGAGTCATCACGAACCTTTCCGAACGGGAGAAGCATGCGCCTGGTGGGCGCCTGAACGCACCCTAACCTCCGCGGCATCGACGAAGAAGAACGCGGGCTACATCTCCTCGGGAAGATCGATTCCGAGCAGCGACAGGCCCAGGGCCAGCGTGCGGGCGGTCCGGTCGGCCAGCGTCAGCCGGCTCGCCCGGGTCGCGCCGGCCGACCGCAGCACCGGGCAGGTCTCGTAGAAGCCGGAGAACGCGACCGCCAAATCGTGCAGATAGGACGCGAGCCGGTGCGGCTCCCGCAGGTCGGCGGCGGCGGTCACGGCCGCCTCGAAGCCGAGCAGCGCCAGGGCGAGACGCCGCTCGGCGGGCTCGGTCAGCGTCACCGGCCCGAGATCAAAAACGGACCGCCGGAAGATCGAGCGGATTCTCGCGTACGCGTACTGCAGGTACGGCCCGGTGTTGCCGGTGGCGGCGAGCATCCGGTCCCAGTCGAACAGGTAGTCGGAGCGCCGGTCGCCGGACAGGTCCGCGTACTTGATCGCGCCGACGCCGATGGCGGCCGAGGACGCCCGTTCGTCCGCCTCGTCGAGCAGATCGTCCAGCCGCACGTTGTCGCCGGCCCGCGTCTTGAACATCTTGCCGTCCGCGCCCAGGATCGACCCGAACTCGACGTGCTCGGCGGTGACGTGCCCGGGCAGCCAGCCCGCGGCCCGGCACACCGCGAAGACCATCCGGAAATGGGTCCGCTGTGGCGCGCCCACCACGTAGAGCAGCCGATCCGCGCCGAGCGCCCGCACCCGGTGCCGCAGGGCGGCGAGGTCGGTCGCCGCGTACCCGAAACCGCCGTCGCTCTTGCGCACGATCAGCGGCAGCGGCTCGCCGTCCCGGCCGGTGAAACCGGGCGGGAAGACGCAGAGCGCGCCCTCGCTCTCCACCAGCAGGCCCCGCGCGGCCAGGTCGTCCACGACGGACGCGACCTGGTCCTGGTAGAAGCTCTCGCCGACGAAGTCGGCGGCGGTCAGCGTCACCCCGAGCCGGGCGTAGGTGGCGAGGAAGTTCCGCTCGGTCTGCTCGATCAGCCGGTGCCACAGCTCCCGGCACAGCTCGTCGCCGGATTGCAGGGCCACCACCCGCAGGCGCGCCCGGGTCTTGAACGCCTCGTCGCCGTCGAACTTCACCCGCGCGGCACGGTAGAAGTCGGTCAGGTCGCCCAGCGAATGCTCGGCCCGTTCGGCGCCGAGATCGACCATGTGCTCGATCAGCATCCCGAACTGGGTGCCCCAATCGCCGACGTGGTTGACCCGGATCACGCGGTGGCCCCGCCACTCGAGGATCCGCGCCAGCGCGTCCCCGATGATCGTCGACCGCAGGTGCCCGACCTGCATCTGTTTGGCGGCGTTCGGTCCGGAGTAGTCGATGACCACGCGTTCGGGACCGGCCACGAGCGGCACGCCGAGCCGGTCGTCGAGACCGTCGATCGCGGACCCGAGCACGGCGTCGTCGACGGTGAGGTTGAGGAAGCCGGGCCGGGAGATCGCCACGGTAGCCAGGCCGGCGAGATCGGCCCGGGCGGCGACCTCGGCGGCGATCTCCCCCGGCGGGCGGCCGGCCCGCTTGGCCAGCGCGAGCACGGCCGCGGACTGGAAGTCGGCGTGCTGCGAACGCCGGACCACCGGATCAACGGGGAATCCGGCCGCGGCCGCGAGGGCCGGTCCGAGCCGGTCGGCGAGCTGAGCTTCGAGATTCATGGCAAACCCATCGACGGTACGCGCGGAGGCGGGTCGACCGGCTCAGGGCACAAAAGAACCGGCGGGCTCGACCCGCCGGTGGAAGGGCACTGCTTCAGCGGCGGTCGTCTGATCGCCGGCGTCGCTCGCTGAAGCTGTGCATGGGCGCGACTGTAGCAGGATGGTGGCGTGCGGATCGAGCAGTTGTGGCGGGCCGGGGATGCGGGGGTGCTCGCGTTGCCGTCGGGGCGGCTGGTGCGCGGGCGGGGGCTTCGCGACCCGATGCCGTCGGGCCATCCGCCGGCGTTCGGGGTCTATCTGCTCGGCGCCGAACCGCCCGAGCTCGGATGGGAGACGCGCTGGGTGCGGTGGCCCGACTTCCGATTGCCGGCGGACCCGGCGTACCTGAAAGAGGTTTTGATCGAAAGCCTGCACCGCGCCGAGAGTGAGCGGGTCGAGATCGCCTGCGGCGGCGGCCGCGGGCGCACCGGAACCGCCCTGGCCTGCCTCGCGGCGCTGGACGGCGTGCCGGCGGCCGGCGCGGTCCGGTACGTGCGCGAGCACTACCACCCGCGCGCGGTGGAGACGCCGTGGCAGAAGAGGTTCGTGCGACGCTTCGATCCCTTTCGATAGCCGTGTCGGCCGCCCGGGCGAAACACGGGGCACTGATCAGAAGCTGCCATTACGCTGGGACAGCACGCCGACGCCCTGGGGGACCGATGATCGTCGTGGAGCGCACGTTCGCCGTGACCGCACCCCCGGACGCCGTGCTGGCGTACCTGCGAGACTTCGCGAACGCCCGGGAATGGGACCCGTCGGCCCGCGCGACCCACCGCCTCGGCGCCGGGCCGATCGTGCCGGGCGCGCATTGGCGGCACGTCCGCAAGCTGCTCGGGGTGACGGCCGAGCTGACGTACACGCTGATCGCCGCCGACCCGGGCCGGCTCGTCTTCCACGCCCGCAGCGAGGGTGCGACCTGCGTCGACACGGTCACGCTGGGGCCGGTGGCGGGCGGCACCGAGGTGAGCTACCGCAGCGAGATCGAAATGCACGGGCTGGCGAAGCTGGCCACCCCGGTCATCCGCGCCGAGATCGAGAAGCTCGCCTCCGGCAGCGTCGCCGCGGTGCGGGCGGCGCTCGAGGGCACGGCGGTGCACCGCCGGTTCGGCGCCGCCACGCCGAACCGGCTCACCACCCCCGTGGAGGAAACCGGCTGAGCCGGCTCCGCTTCGCTCAGCGGCGCGTTGCCAGGATCTGGACGTAGCCGGACGGGATCTTCGTGGTGCCGTCCGTGGCGACGTTGTGCTCGGCGGCCAGCGCGACCAGGTCGTCGTAGAGCGGCTTGCCGCCGTCCGGGCCGAGCGCCTCGAACGCCTTGAGGGTCGGGCCGTAGTTGGTGCGGAAGTAGTCGGCGAAATGCTCGGGCGACGCGAAGCGGAAGACGAACGTGCGCGGCACCACCCGCAGGTCGCTGACCCGGTCGCCGAACAGCTCGCGGATCCGGGGCTCGCTGCCCCACTCCACCGGGCCGCGGATGCCGGGCGGCGGCGGGACGCGGCGGCCCACCGTGCGGAACATGTGGCCGATGAAGCCGTCCGGAGTCCAGTTCGCCATGGCGATCGTGCCGCCCGGCCGGCAGACCCGGACCAACTCGGCCGCGACCTTCTCCTGGTCGGGCGCGAACATCGCGCCGACCACCGAGAACACCGCGTCGTAGGAGGCGTCGGGATAGGGCAGGTTCTCGGCGTCGGCGACGGCGAAGTCCATCGGCAGGTGCTCGGCGGCGGCGCGCTGCCGGCCGCGGTCGAGCAGGCCGGTCACGTAGTCGGTCGAGGTCACCCGGCAGCCGCAGCGGGCCGCCGCCAGCGAGGCGTTGCCGGAGCCGGCCGCCACGTCGAGCACGGTCGCGCCGGCCGAGAGGTCGGCGGCCTGCGCGAGATCCTCGGCGATCGGCTGGATGAGCGCGGCCACGGCGCTGTAGTCGCCGCTGGCCCATATCTTCTGCTGCTTGGCCTTCAGGCCGTCCAGTTCAAGTTCGGTCATGCCGAGGACGCTAGGAATCGCCGCCGGTCCCCACATGGGGAGAGTTCCCCAACTTGCGGGCCACCACGGCGGCTTGACCCCTATTTCGTACGCCCAATTTGCCGAGCACCGCCGACACGTGATGGTCGACCGTCTTGGCGGACAGCGTCAGGCGGGCCGCGATCTCCGCGTTGCTCAGGCCCTCGGCGAGCAGCGCCAGCACCTCGCGCTGGCGGCCGGTCAGCCCGGTCGGATCGGCGGCCGTGGCCGGGCGGGGGCCGCGCGGCACCGGCAGTCCCCGCTCGCGCAGCGCCGCACGCAGCCGCCGGGCCGGACGCACCGCGCCGAGCCGATCGAAGATCCGCAGCGCCTCGGTGGTCGCGTCGGCGTCGCCCCCGGACAGCGCCTCGGCCCGCAGGTACGGGCATCCGAGCTTGGCCCATTCGTCGGCCGCGGCCCGCCACTCCCCCGCGATCATCAGCCGGAACGGCTCGGCCGCGGACCCGGCCGCCGACGGCGGGACCTCGCCGCCGGCCCGCCACAGCCAGAACGCCAGCTCGCCGAGGAACCACGCGTGCCCGGCTCGTTCGGCCACACCGAGACCGTGCCCGGCCTCGACCCGCGCCCGCTCGAGATCGCCGTCCAGCCAGCACAGCTCGGCCAGGGCGATCGCGGCCGGGCCGACAAACTGGATCTCGTCGGCCCGATAGCCACGCTCGCGCGCGAGCGCCGCGTCCTCGCGCGCGCCCGGCTGGTCGCGGCGCGCCCGCAGCACGGCCCGCACGCTCAGCGCCGGCACGAGATAGGCGCCCGGCACCTCGCCGCCGGCCATGGCCTCCTCGACGTCGGCCGCCGCCGTCGCCCAGTCGCCGCGGGCCAGCCCCACCCGCGCCCGGTGGCCGAGCAAGTGCCGCATGTAGCCGTCGAGGTCACGGGCGGTCAGGAACGGCAGGACCCGGTCGAAGGTCTCCTCGGCGAGATCGAGGGCGTATCCGTCGACCGCCATCGTGCCGAGATTGACCAGGGCGCGCCCGGCGTGATCGTCCAGCCCCGCCGCGACCGCCAGGGCGAACGCCTCCCGCAGACCGGTCACGCCGGCCGGTTCGTCGCGCAGGAACCGGGCCGACGCGATATTCACCATGGCGTGCAGCATGGTGTCCCGGTCGCCGTTCCGCCGCGCCAGCTCGAGCGCCCGGCTGCCCCATGCGATCGCCGGCTCCTCCTCGTTGGCCAGCATGTACAGCTGCGACAGATGGCTGTAGGCGGCGGCCAGTTCCCGGCCGGGCGAGGCGCCCGGCGAAGCGGCCGGCGACAAGGCAGGCGACGCGCCCGGCGGAATGGCCTCGAGCACGCCGACCGCACGCCAGCAGTATCGGCGGGCGTCGTCGGGACGGCCGTTCCACCAGCTCAGCCGGGCCATCCAGCGTAGGTTGTCGCCGACGCGAAGCGGGTCGCCGAGCTCCTCGCGCAGGCGCAGCGCGGACTGCCGGGCCTCGATCGCGTCGACGCCGAGGCCCGCGTGGTAGGCGGCCAGCGAGTGCTCCTCGAGCAGCCCGGCGCGCTCCTCCACCGGGCGGTCGCCGGCCAGCGCGAGCGCGGTCGCGTAATGCGCCACCGCCTGCCGGTAGGCGCCCAGCTCGGCGGCCCGGCGGGCGGCGATCGGGGCCCAGCGGAGGACGGCCTCGACGTCGCCGGCGTGGTGGGCGTGGTGCACCAGGCGCGCGGGGTCGACACCCGGCATCGTCGTCAGGGCGGACAGGACTTCGGCGTGCAGGGCCTTTCGGCGTACGGGAGAAAGGGCCTCCTCCACCGCGCGGCGCAACAGTTCGTGGCGGAAGGCGACGCCGTCGCCGCGCGCGGTGAGAACACCGCGGGCCAGGCATTCGTCGACCGCCCCGGCACGACCCCGCAGCAGGTCGGATTCGGCGCGGGCGGGCACCACCGAGACCAGGCGGGCCACCTCGCGGGCCGGCTCGCCGAGCGCGGACAGCCGGGAGAGGACGAGGTCGCGGACGGTCGGCGGGACGCCCTCGGCCCCGGCCGCGAGGACCTCGGTCACCAGCAGCGGGTTGCCGCCGGTCACCTCGTACACCTCGGGGGTGCCGCGGCCGGCCCGCCGCGCGAGCTCCGCGACCGCCGCTCGGGAGAGCGGCGGCAGCGTCACCCGCCGGGAGAGGGCGGGCGGGAGTCCGGCCAGGACGTTTCGCAAGCGGTGGTCGGGACCGATCTCGTCATCGCGGTACGTCACCAGCAGCAGCGCCCGGCACAACGCGAGCCGGCGGCCGAGGAACGCCACCATGTCGAGCGTGGCCTCGTCGGCCCAGTGCAGGTCCTCCAGCACGACGACCGGGCGGGCGGTCTGCGGTGGCCGGTCGAGTGCCTCCAGCAACAGGTCGAACACCTCGGCCCGGGGCGCCTGGAGAATGCGCTCGCGGAGGCGGCCGCCGAGCGCGCGGGCGATGTCGTGCAGCGGGCCCAGCGCACGCGGCGTGCGCAACGGATCGCAGGCGCCCCACAGCACCTGGGCCCGGGGGCCGGCCGCCGCGGCGAACGCGGCGGCGAGGGTGGACTTGCCGGCGCCGGCCTCGCCGCTGAGCACGGCGACGCGGCCGCCCGCCGAGGTCTCGGCGAGCAGCCTGGTCAGCGTCGCGAGCTCGTCCGCGCGTTCCAGCAGGTCCATGTACCGGCCACGGTAGGCCGGGGGCGCGAGCGCTTCCTAGCGTCTTTCGGACAGGCCGCTGCCGTACGGGTACAGACCTTCGATCGTGACGGGGAGGCGGCCGGTCGCCCGGGCCTTGCCCTGAAGGACGGCGGCCAGGGCGGTGATCGAGACGGGCTGGTAGTCGTAGGCGGCCACGTAGGTCGCGGCGGTCGGGAAGTACGCGAGGTCGTAGGGCCCGCCCACCGCGGCGACGACGATCGGCTTGCCGGTGGCGAGAAGGGACGCGACGAGGCGCTGCTGCGTCGGATCCGACCAGGCGTTGTACGTGGTGACGACCGTGACGTCGTGCTCGGCGGCGGCCGCCACGGCCTCGGCTATCACGGCGTCCGAAGGGGAACCGGTGTAGAACCGGGTGGCGCCGAGCGCTGTGGCGAGGTTGGCGGTCGTGGAGACACCCCAGCCGGTGACGAGGACGCTCTGGCCGTCCTTGAGCGGGAGGGCCGCGTCGCGGAGCACCGTGATCGACCGGGCCGCGGCGTCGGCCATCACCGCCTGGTGGGCGGAGCTGCCTACGGCCGGGTTCTCCGGGACGTACGGGTCATAAGTCTTGGTTTTGAGAATGCGGCGCACGGACTGGTCGATGCGGCGCTCGGAGATGGCGCCGGTGGCGACCGCGTCGAGGAGGGTCTGGATGGCCAGCGGGACGTTGCGGGGCATGAGGAGCTGATCGACGCCCGCGTTCACCGCGTCCAGGACGATCTGCTGGTCGGTGTAGTCCTCGAGAGCCGCCGCCTCCAGCGCGTCGGTGATCACCACGCCGTTGAAGTGGAGCTGGTGGCGCAGCAGGCCGGTGATGATCGGCTCGGAGAGGCTCGCCGGCTTGCCGGACGGGTCCAGCGCCGGGGCGATGATGTGGGCGGCCATGATGCTCTCGGCGCCCGCCTGGATCGCTGCTTTGAACGGCGGGATGTGGGTCTTCAGGATCTCTTGACGGCTCTCGTCGGTGACCGCCACGCCGTTGTCGGTGTTGACCGTGGTGTCGCCCAGCCCCGGGAAGTGCTTGGCCTGCGTGCCGATGTGCGCGCTCTCGTACCCTTTTATGGCCTTTGTTGTGAAAGCGGTGACGTGGTGGGTCCGGTCGCTGAACGCGCGGACGCCGTCGGCGCTGTTCAGGGGGTTGGTGTTGACGTCGACCACGGGCGCGTCGACCACGTTGATACCCAGTGCCTTGAGCTCCTCGCCGCTGACCCGGGCGGCCCGCTCGGCGGTGCGCGGGTCGAAGGTCGCGCCCAGCGCCATGTTGCCCGGGGAGACCGCCAGCGGGGCGCCGATCCGGTTGACGACGCCGCCCTCCTGATCGGTGCTGATCTGCAGCGGGATGCCGGTGTCGGCCATCGCGGCGCGCTGCAGGCCGTTGGAGAGGGCGGCGATCTGGGTGGGGTTGCCGAGGTTGTGGCTCCAGGTGAAGTAGATGACGCCGCCCAGGTGGTACTTGGCGACGGCCTGGGCGGCGGTGGACACGTCGGCGCCGAACATCGCCTGGTTGGCGGCGGCATCGGCGGCACTCGGCGCGGTGGCGCTGTCGCCGTACACGTAGGAGACGATCATCTGGCCGACCTTCTCGGCCAGGGTCATGTTCTTCAGCGGGTCACTCCCATGAGCCGGCGTTCCTTCCGCCGCCTGCGTTCCTTCCGCCGCCTGCGTTCCGCCCACCGCCGGCGTTCCTTCCGCCGCCGGCGTTCCGCCCACCGCCTGCGTTCCGCCCACTGCCAAGATCAACGCCAGGAGCCACTTGGTCATGCCCTCATCGGAACGCCTCGATCGATCGATGTCAAATCCTCGACCAGCTCCAAGGCCCGCAGCCACGGGAAGTTGCGGGGGTCGTTCCGGCCGGGCGGCAGCGGTTCCCAATCGTCGCCGGGGCCGAACAGCACGCGTACGCCCTCGGACCGCAGATCGTCGACCGCCTGGCGGAACGGCCGCCGGGCGGCGAGCGCCGAGTTGACCGCCGGCACGACGACCGTCGGCACGCCCCGCCCGATCACTTCGGCGATCGAGCTGAGCGCGTAGGTGTCGGCGATCCCGGCCGCGAGCTTGTTGACCGTGTTGAACGTCGCCGGCGCCACGATCAGCGCATCGGCCGGCGGCGAGATCCGCCGGCCGTCCGGCGCGAACTTGTACGTCGTGCGCACCGGCCGGCCGCTGACCCGCGCGACGTCGGCGACGTCGATGAACTCGAGCGCGTTCTGCGTGGCCGTGACGTCGACGGCCCAGCCGCGCCGCGCCGCCTCGGAGATCAGCCCGACCACCCCGGAGGCCGCGCCGCCCCCGCACACCACGACCCGCAAATCACCCATAGCTTGCGATTCTGCCGGATGAGCGAGGCTCGGCGCTCCCCTTACCGTCAGGCGATCCCACCCGGGGAGTCGTTCGCGATCGGCGACCCGTCTTTCGGGGTGGTGGTTCAGCTCCGCCGCGCGTTGCCTGGCCGCGGCTTCGCCCCACCTGTCTGCGCGCCCTTTGCTCTGCTTACTCGCGGTAAGCAGGCTCCGGCCGCTTCGGGTCGATCCGGGCGAAGCGGCCTCGTCACGGACGTCGCGGCCTCATCACGGACCTGGGCGCGCAGCCGGACCGCCTGGCTTGCACGCTTCCCTCCGTGAAGCAGAGCAAGCGGGCGCTTCCCGTGAGTAAGCAAAGCAAAGCCTCGCGCACACCCAGCTCAGACAGGGGCTCGATCCCGGCGCCTCGCTAACGCCGCGGCGCTTTGCGGCCGGCCAGGATGCGGCGAACCAGCTGGGGAAGGAACGGCTGCCGGTCGCTTGACGGCCGACCGCCCGGCGGAGTCGCACCGGGCGAGGGTGAAGCCGGCGAGGGTGAAGCCGGCGGGGAGGGGGCCGGCGAATCACGGCCAGGCAAGGGGGTCGCCCGCGAAGCGGCCCCCGGCGAAGCGGGGCCCGGCTGTGGCGCGGGGGCTGGGGTGGGCGGCTCGGCGGCCGGCGGGCTGGGCGGGGGCTCGACCGCCGCGGGCCGGGGGGTGGGGTCCTCCGGGGCGCCGGTGCCGGACGGCGGCGCGGACTGGGACTGGTATGAGCGCAGCGCCAGGACGAAGGCGACCAGCGCCACCACGCCGGCGGCCACGCTGGAGAGCTTGTCGGCCAGGTCGGGGCCCAGGGCCGCGACGGCGACCACGACGGTGAGGATCACCAGGACGGCGAGAGCCGTGGTGCGGAACCAGCGGCTCACCGCCAGGTTGGGCCGGCGGCTCAGGAGCAGGTGCACCAGGGGCTCGACGGCGACGATCAGCAGCGTCACCACCAGCGAGAGCTGCCAGGCCTGGATGCCGGAACCGGTCATCGCAGCACGCTCCGGATGTCGGTGATGAACTGCTGGGTCAGCTCCTCGCCGTCGTGCAGGTGGCGCCGCGTGTGGTCGGCGAAGCGGCGGGCGAACTCGGCGTAGTTGGCGTGGATCGGGCGCGGGCGGGAGCCCTCGACCGCGTAGCGCACCAGGCTCAGGTGCGGCAGGGCTTCCTGCAGGTCGGCGTCGATGTACGCGTCCACGCTCGTGGGAGCGAAGCCGAACGAGGTGAGCAGCTTCTGGGCGGGGTTGTCGGTCAGGAAGTGGATCGCCCGGACCGCCTCGTCGCGGTAGTCGCTATCGGCCGCCACCGCGAGGCTCTGGCCGCCGAGAATGCCGAGCGGCAGCCGGTCGATGCGGATCTCGGCGGTGTCCGGCCGGGCCCGCTCGGCGCGGTCGAGGGGCAGGTAACGGACCGGCCAGTTGCGCATGTACCGCAGGCTGTCGCGCTGGAACGCCCGGGCGGTGTCGTCCTCGCCGGCCGCCGCGACGACCCGTTTGCGGCGGATCGCGTCGGCGAGCGGGGCCAGCGCGTCGCGCCACTGCCCCAGCCCGTACGAGAGAACGCCGCCCTCGTCGAGGATCGCCTCATCCTGCGCCAGCGCGTGCTCGAGCACGTTGCACACGAACGCCTCGTCGGTCTGGCGGCCCACCGTGTCGAGCTGACCGGCGAACGTGACCGGCCCGGTGGCCGACGCGGCGAGCACCGACTTCAGCGTGACCGGCGCGTCGGCCCGCTTGTCGGTGACCCGGCGGAACATCATGCCGACGTCGGAGTTGAACGGCACCGCCCAGAGCTGATCGGTCCCGGTGCGCTCACACACCCGGCGTACCGGGGCGACCAGCGAGATGTCGTTCTCCAGCTCGATCGGGACGATCTTGCCCTCGGCCGCGAACCGGGGGATGTGGATGACGTCGAGGTTGAAGATGTCGGCGTGGGTCTCGTTGAACTTCAGAAACTGGTCCTGAGTGGAGCTGTTGACCTCGCGCACCTGGATCTGGACGTTCGGGTTCAGCCTGTTCCACATGCTGACCAGCAGCTGCCGCCCGCCGGTCGGATCGGCGCCGGTGGCCAGCGTGAGCTGAATCTTGTTCCGCCGGGTGAAGAAGTATCCGGCGGAGGTCGACAGCATGCCGGCGGTCAGCGCCCCGGCGAGGAAGGACCGCCGCGAGTAGAGCTCCGCCATGCGCTGACCGTACTCGATGGACTTTCAGCGGGTGACCCGAGGAGCGGGTCGGCCGGCAGATCCGTCAGGTCGGCGGCGATCCGGGCGTGCAGGCGACGGCCCCGCGTCGTCAGGTACGCCCGGATCCGGCGCCGGTCGGCCTCGTCGACCCGCCGGTACACCAGGTTGTCGTCGACGAGCTGGTCGATCAAGCGGGTGAGGCTGGGCAGCGGCAGGAAGGCCTCGGCCGACAACGCGCTCATCGACTGTGGACCGTCGGCCAGCAGGGTCAGCACCCGCCAGGCGTCCAGGCCGATGCCGTGCGCGGCGACCACCAGCGCGCTGATCACCCGCCCGCGCCCGCTCCTGCTGGACGAGCCGACCGAGGGCATCCAGCCGTCGGTGGTCGCCGAGATCGAGCAGACCATCCTGTCGGTCGCCGCGTGGGGCGGCATGTCGGCCCTGCTGGTGGAGCAGCACGTGGGGTTCGCGCTGACGGCGGCCGAGCGCTACTACGTCCTGGAGGCCGGCCGCGTCACCTCGACCGGCGAGAGCGGCGCCCACGCCGAGGCCGCCGTCCGCCAGGCCCTCACGGTGTGACGGGGACGTCCGTCGCCGTCGCGGAATCGAAATAGTGGACGGTTCGCCCGAGCTCGCTCGCCAGCCGGCGGGCGAGCTCGCGGCCCTGGCGGTCGAAGGCCTCGGCCGCCGCCTCGTCGGGAAATCCGGACCGGATCGGGTCGTCGCGGTCGAGCGTCTCGTCGTACTCGTCGGCCCAGGCCAGCAACGCGGACGCCAGCTCCGCCGAGATCGGCAACGAGGCCGGGTCGACGTTCGTGGTGCCGTTCTCGTCGCGCTGCCAGAGCGGGAAGCAGTCGTAGTCCGTCATCACCCGGATGACGCTCCGTTCATCGCCCAACTGGATTCGCCCCCACGATGAAGCCGTTGCTGCCGACGGTGACCGCGAGCCTATAGGTACGGCCCTCGAACACGACCTCGTAGACGTTCCGCGGGCTGCGCCGCCCCTCGGTGCCGACCACCTGGCCTGAGGTCACCGCTTCGAACACCAACCTGCCGACCTTGTCCTCAGGTACCCCGACGTTCGTGAAGTCCTGCCCGTGGCGCTCGAGGATGTGCTGCATCCCGGCCCGGCTGTTGCCCTTCTCCAGGAAGAGGATCCGCCCGGATGCGTCCCGCCCAATCTCCAGGATGTCGTCGGGATTGTGCTTGATCCCGGCGCGCTCCAACTCGTCGATCAGCGCCTGCCGCCGGCGCCGTTCCGATGGGCGACCACGCTTTCCGCCGAAGCGTCCGGCGAGGCGGCCCAGAATCTCCTTGAGCCACTCGATGAATTTGGCGATCTGGTCGCCGGCGCCGTGCAGCCGGGACAGGCTGTGCACCAGGTTGCGGAGCCAGCCGGCTATGCGGGCGGCCCATGACGCGCACAGCGTGGCGACCTGCTCGACGATCAGACCTGTGGCCGCACCAAGCGACAACAGCGCCTCGGCGGCGTAGGAGATCAGGTGCGACACCAGGGTGGCGATGGCGTCGCGCACCAGCACCCGGACGCCGGCGATCAGCGCGCCGGACGCGTCGACCATCACGGCCATCGCCTCGGCGGCCTCCGCCAGCCCGTCGATCGCGGCTCTCTGCTGGGCCGACCAGTCCCGGTAGGCGTCGCCGGCCGTACCGGTCCACTCGATCGTGTCCTGGCTCGCGCAGCGACCCAGGTCGGCCGCGCGCTCGTGCAGCGCCCCGGCGACGTTGCGCCAGGTCTGCGCGTGGGCGGCGATCTGCGCGGGATCGCCCGCGAGCCAGTCGAGCGCTTCGGCCAGCGGCTTGACGTGCTCGATGATCCAGGCGACGCCGTACTGAAGAAGAGCGCCGATCGGGTCGGATATCACGGCCAGCGCGTCCAGGCCGGCCGAGACGCCACCGAGCCCCGCATCGATCCAGCTCCCGTTGCGGACACCGCTCGCGATCAGCTCGATGTCCTCGGCGATCCACACGCCCGCCCAGGGATCGACCGGCGCGGAGGACGCCGTCGCGACGAGCGGGTTGCCGATGGTCACCTCGAGCCTCCGGAGAGTGGTCGGAGTCTCACGGTAGCGATGAGCGTCAAAGTCTCGGTTCACCGCCGCCGGTCGAGGCCGGCGCGCTACAGCGCAGGCCCGGCCGGCTACAGCGCGGGCGAAAGGTATTCGCGCAGGTCGGCTCGGGCCTGGTGGATGCGTGACTTGACGGTGCCGGCCGGGATGCCGAGGTGGCCGGCGATCTCGGCGTAGTCGAGCTGGCAGACGTCGCGCAGCACCAGTGGGGCGACCAGATCGGGCCGGCGGGTCTCGAGGCGTTCCAGGGCGTCCAGGAAGTCGAGCCGGGAGCCGGCGATCACGCTGGTGGTGCGCGGGTCAGGGCGGTCGAGGGGCGGCAGGTCGTGCTGCTCGGCGGCGCGGCGCTTCAGCGACCGGTACGTCTGCCGGGCGCTGTTCGCCACCACCACGTACAGCCAGGTGGTGAACCGCGAGCGGCCCTCGAACCGGCCGATCGCGCGCGCGACCTGCAGCAACGCGTCCTGGCAGGCCTCCTCGGCGTCCTGGAAGCAGGGCAGCAGCCGGGCGCAGCGCCGCAGCACCGCCGGGCGGATCGCGGTGAGCAGGTCGTTCAGCGCCATGGCGTCGCCGGCTGCGGCCCGCCGGGCCAGCGCCTCCGTGTGGTCATCCCGCATGATCGGCATTGTCGGGCACCCGCACAATGACTGCGTGTCGATGCCGGCCCGGATCGGGCGCTACCGGGTGGAGCGGCGCCTCGGCGCGGGCGCGTTCGCCACCGTCTGGCTGGCCGAGGACGAGACGCTCGAGTCCTGGGTCGCGGTCAAGGTGCTGGCCGACAACTGGGCCCATCAGGCGGACGTGCGGGCCCGCTTCGAGCAGGAGGCGCAGGTGCTGCGCCGGGCCGACTCCGAGCGGCTGGTCCGCATCCACGACTACGGCGAGCTGCCCGACGGCCGGCCGTACCAGGTGATGACGTACGCGGACGGCGGCACGCTGGCCGAGCGGCTCGGGCCCGGTCCGCTGCCGGTCCGCTCGGCGCTGCGCATCGCCGCGGACATCGCCCGGGCCACCGCCGACCTGCACGCGGCCGGGGTGCTGCACCGTGACCTCAAGCCGTCCAACGTGCTGTTCGGCACGGTCCGCGGCGCCGAGCGGCTGATGGTCGCCGATCTCGGGCTGGCCAAGGCGATCGCGTACGCCTCGGGCTTCACGGTGGTCGCCGGGACGCCCGGCTACATGGCGCCCGAGCAGACCCGGCCCGGCGGTGGCCTGGACGTTCGCGCCGACGTGCACGCGATCGGCGCGCTGACCTACCAGATGCTCACCGCGACCACCCCGCACGGCGCCGCGCCGCCGTCGAAGCGCCGCGCCGGGATTCCGCCCACCGTCGACCGGATCGTCGTGCGCGCCCTGGCCGCCGACCGGGACCGGCGCTGGCCGACCGCCGCCGCGCTGGCCGACGCCCTCGACGAGGCCGCCGCCGCGCCGGCCCGTCGCCGCAACCGCATGCTGCACCTGACCGGCCGGACCGCCGGACTGCTGGTCGCCGCGGCCGGTCTCGCGGCGCTCGGCGGCGCGCTCCCCGCGTCCGGCACGCCGGCCGGCTGGGTGCGGGTGGCCGACTCGACCCGGACGATCTCGGTGGCGGTCCCCGCCGGCTGGGCGGTCCAGGCGCGACAGTCCGGCTGGGATCCGGCCGCGGTGGGCCTGCCCGCCGGGCAGCGGCCCGGTCTGGCCGTCGCCGCCGACCTCTCGTCGTGGGAGGCCGAGTACGCCGGCGGTCCGGGCGTCTTCGCCGGCGCCGCCCCGGGCCTGGACGGGGCCACCTTGCCCGCGCACGAGCGGTGCTCCCGATCGGATCGGGCGATCCCGGGCGGACGGGTGAGCCGCTGGACCGGGTGCGCCGGGACCCCGATCTCCTACAGCGAGGTCGTGGTGGGCGGGATCTATCTGCAGGTCAAGCAGGTGGGCGACGCCGACCTCACCGACCAGATCGTGCGCGGTCTTCACTCGTAGCAGTCCTGGTTCTTGTGCTGCAGCGTCAGGTCGGTGACCTTTCCGCCCTGGATCATCATGCGGTAATACGCGTCGCGGTTGCCGGGCACCGGCGCCCAGCCGCGGCCGTCCGCGCCCGGGCCGTCCGCCTCGGCCGGCTCCCAATCCGGGTACGCCTTCAGCACCGCGGCCACGCTGCTGCCGATGTGGATGCCCTCGGGCGTGCGCACGGCGTTCGACGGCGCGTCGATGACCACGATCCCGGTCGCGGTGGAGTACAGCACGGAACCCTCGTCGCCGGTGTTCGCCTTGAGGTGGGTGTACCCGATGCAGCCGCTGGTCCCGCTGGTCTTCCACGAATCGATCAGGCCGGTCGCGGAGGCCGCCTCCCGCGACATGCCCAGCTTCAAGGCGCCGTAGCCCTTGGGCCCGAGGACGAGCCGGGCGGGCGTGCTCCGCGCCGGCGCGGTGCCGGTCGCCGCGGTCGACGGCGGGGTGGTCGGTGCGGACGTCGGCGCGCTCGTCGCCGCGCTTGTGGCCGCCGGAGGTGCGGCGGACGAGGACGAGGCGCCGGTGACCGGGCCGGCCGTGCCGTCGACGGCCCGCACACCGCCGTCGGTGCAGGCGGCGACGGCCAGGATGGTGGCCGGCAGGACGGCGACGGCGGCGAGACGGGCGATGCGCATGGGTGGTTGCCTCTCTGATCGGGGTTGCCACACAGTGCGATGCGGCCGTCCCCCATCCGGTTCGGCAACCGAAGGTAACAGGCTCATAACAGCCGAGCCCGGCCCGGCGACACCGCCGGACCAGGCCCGCAGAAGATCAGCTCGCCGCGCAGGACACCGAGGGTACGGGGTTGCTGCCGGCCCACGAGCCGAGGAAACCGAAGGTCGTCGAGGCGCCGGCCGCGAGCTTGCCGTTGTAGCTGACGTTCCGGGCGGTCACGGCGGAACCGCTGCTGGTCACCGTGGCGTTCCAGGCTTGCGACACGGACTGGCCGTTCGCGTACGTCCAGGAGACGGTCCAGCCGTTGATGGCGCTGCCGCCCGCGGTCACCTTGACCTCGCCCTGGAAGCCGCCCGGCCATTGCCCGGTGATCGCGTACGCCGCCGTGCAGCCCCCGGTCGGCGGGTTGGTCGTCGGCGGAGTCGTGGGCGGGGTGGTCGGCGGGGTCGTCGGGGGCGTGGTGGGCGGAGTCGTCGGCGGAGTCGTCGGCGGCGTGGTGGGTGGCGTCGTCGGCGTCGTGCTCGTGCCGAAGATGGTGGCCTGCTTGGCGGTCGCCTTGATCCCGTTGGCGCCGTTGACGATCCGCTGACCCCACGTGGTCAGCTGGGCCGGATTGAAGTTGGTGGTCATGTCGAGGATCGGGTCGGTGTTGCCCGACCACGACCAGCCGATGTAACCGAGGCCGCGGGCGACCGCCTCCTTGAGGATCGTCTGGTCGTCCACCTCGCTCGAGGAGAACTGCCAGCCGAACTCGCCGATCACCAGCGGCCAGCCCTTGCTCTTGAAGGTGTCCAGGTACGACGTGATCGACGAGGCCGTGTTGAAGACCGCGTACATGTGGATGGAGAGCACCGTGTTGTGCTGGGTGTCGGCGTCGAGGATGGTCTGGCCGTTGTCGCGCATCACGTACTGCCAGTCCTGGCCCCAGTTGGGCGCGTCGATCATCAGCATGTGCTGGAAGCCGTTGCTGCGCATCTTCTGGATGGCCGCGACGGTGGCGGCGGTCCACTGGCCCGGGTTGTTGTTGCCGATCGGCTCGTTGCCGATGTTGATGATGACGTAGTCCTCCTGGCCGACCAGCACGCTCTTGAGGCCGATCCAGTAGTTCACGGCCTGGTCGAGGGTGTAGGCCGCGCCGTCCTCGCCGTACCCGGTGGTGTCGTGGTCCTCCAGGACGCAGATCATCTTGTTGGCCTTGCACAGCGAGATCACGTTGGCCACGTCGGAGGCGCTGTTGGCGGTCCACCGGCCGCCGCTGAGCACCACCCGGACCGTGTTGGCGCCGGTCGCCTTGATGTTGGCGAACGAGCTCGTCTGATTCGTGTACCAGGTGTGCGCGTGGTTGATGCCGCGCATGATGAAGTTCGAGCCGTTGGCTTCGACGATGTTGGTGCCGCTGATGTGCAGCCCGGTCGCCGCGTAGGCGGGGCTGACGAACATGATGACCGACGCGGCGAGTGCGGCCACGACGGCGCCGAGGATGCTGAGCTGTCTTCTCATGACCAGCCTTCAGTAACGGGGGAAGGGGACAGTGCGCACCCCAGCCCGCCGCCTGCGCAGCAGTGCTCGCCCTCGGGATGTTCGAGTGAATCGAAGCTACCGACGCGAGTGACCGTCGTCAATATCCGAACGCGCCGCCGCCTCCTCGGCGGTTCGCGCCAGAACGGCCACCAGGAAGTCGGACTCCGGCGTGAACGGGCGCAGGTCCCAGGTGCTCAGCAGCAGCTCCGGCTTCAGTCCGGCGGTCGCGGCGTCGGCGCGGAACGCGTCGAAGGCGTACCCCCGATCGGCCCCGAAACCGACCGCGAGCCGCCCTTCGGGGCGCAGGTGGGCACCCAGCCGGCGGAGGATCTCGACCCGGGTCGAGGGCGCCACGAAGGTGATCACGTTGCCCGCGCAGACCGCCACGTCGAAATGGCCGTCCAGGTCGAGCTCGGCCAGGTCACCGATGTGCCACTCGCCCTTGGGGTGCTCCGCCCGGGCCACCGCGATCAGCTCCGGGTCGAGGTCGACCCCGACCACCTCGTGCCCCGCCTCGAGCAGGAAGCCGCCGACCCGCCCGGTGCCGCACCCGGCGTCCAGGATCCGGGCGCCGCGGCCGGCCATGGCGTCGATCATCCGCGCCTCGCCGCCGAGATCCATGCCGCCGGCCGCGAGATCGCGGAACCGCTGGATGTAGCGCCGCGAGTGCCCGGGATCGGCCGAGACCATCCGCAGCCACTTGTTCTCGTCGGTCATCGGCCCTCCCACGGTTCCGGTCTCCCCTTGAACCGTAGCCGCGCTATTCGCTCGGCCGGCGCGGGATCGGCGACGCGCGCGGGCACAGAACGGCCGCCCCGGGTCTCCGGGACGGCCGTTCTGGTCGAGCGAGATATCAGACGGTGCCAGGGGTCTTGCTGTTCGAGCCGGCCAGCGATTCGGCCGGCGTGGTGTCCGAGGCCACGTGCAGCTTCTCGCCCAGCTTGGAGGACTGCAGCTTGTCCTTGCCCTCCGAGTAGAGCTTGTTGGCCTGTGCCTGAGCCACACCGGCCGCTTCCTGGACCGTGGGACTCTCCCAAACCTTCTTGGCGTTGTCCCGGATCTCCTCGTACTTCTCCCGGCCGGCCCGGCTGCCCAGGACGAAGCCCGCCGCGAGGCCGGCGAGGAACATCATCTTTCCGCGCATGATGGCGGCTCCTTCCGTACGTGACGCCGCGTGCGTCCCTTAGGCCCATACCCATCCTGCCGGGAAGGTACTCCCGCACCAGGTGTTTCACTCGAGCGCGGCGCGCCCGGGCAACCCCTTCGCGCGGACCGCCGGGGGTCATGTACTCTGTTCCCCGGCACCGGGCAAGGCGGGTGCTGAGCGGTCCCCCATAGCTCAATTGGCAGAGCAGCCGGCTGTTAACCGGCAGGTTTTTGGTTCGAGTCCAAATGGGGGAGCTTTTCCCAGTTTAGTGAGGCTGTGTCCGTTTCGTGCGGCGAGCAGCCTCGGCTTTATGGTTCTCGATGCGGGTCAGCATACAAGGCGACGTATCCGGAAGCGGCTCGGAATCCGAGAACCTGCGGCTTCTCGATCGAGCCGGCGCGATCGCGCACCCTCATCCGGCCTCTTGGACCCGGCCCCTTGGCTCCGGCCCCTTGGCTCCGGCCCTTGGATCCGGGCGGCGATCGGTGGACGCTGCATGGGCGACGGCCGTTCAGTTGGGGGGAGCCGCTCATGGCAGCGCTGGTCTCGGTGAACGTCGGCATGCCCCGAGATGTCGGTTGGCAGGGGCGGACCGTGCACACCGGCATCTACAAGACGCCGGTCGACGGGCCGGTCATGGCGCGGCGGCTCAATCTCGACGGGGACGGGCAGGGCGATCTCGGCGGGCACGGCGGCGAGCAGCGCGCGGTTCTGGTGTATCAGCTCGAATCGATCAAGTATTGGCGCCGGGAATTGGCCCGCGACGATATCGGCCACGGGCACTTCGGCGAGAACCTCACGGTCACCGGGCTGCCGGACGACGAGGTGTGCATCGGCGATCGGTATCGGATCGGGGAGGCCGAATTCGAGGTCACCCAACCGCGGGTGACCTGCTATCGGGTCGGAATGCGGCTCGGCTTGCCGAGCATGCCGTCGTTGCTCGTGGCCCATCACCGGCCCGGTTTCTACATGCGGGTCATCACCGAGGGGCACGTGCGGGCCGGCGACCCGATCTCGCGGACCCGGCGCGGGCCGCACTCGCTGAGCGTGGCCGAGACCGACGCGTTGCTCTATCTGCCGGATCGCTCTTTCGCCCGGCTGCGCGACGCGGTCGACATTCCCGCTTTGAGCCCCGGCTGGCTGCAGTCGTTCCGGGAATTGCTGGACGGCGGTGGGGCGCCGCCGGTCGGCGCCGAACCGGGATGGGCGGGCTTTCGCCCGCTGCGGGTGGTCGCGCTGACCGCGGAGAGTTCCGCGATTCTTTCCGTACGGCTATCCGCGGTCGACGGTACGCGGTTGCCCGTTCCCGTTCCCGGGCAATACATAACCGTTCGCGTGGACGGGGCGGTTCGCAGTTACTCGCTCTCGTCGGGTGCGGACGACGGGACGTACCGGATCAGCGTGAAGCGGGACGGGCAGGTCAGCACCTATCTGCACACCACGTTGCGGGTCGGCTCGGTGCTCGAGACGGCGGCGCCGCGCGGGGAGTTCGTGCTGTCCGCCGACTCCGCGCCGGTACTGCTGATCTCGGCCGGGGTGGGCGTCACGCCGGTGCTGGCGATGCTGCACCAGCTGGCCGCCTCGGCGAGCGCCCGCGAGGTTTGGTGGCTGCATACCGACCACAGCGCGCCGATGGCCTTCGACGACGAGGTACGGGAGCTGATCGCCGCGCTCCCGGATGCCCGGGTGCATTTCTTCCTGGGCCGGCGGCAAACGCTCGACTCGCTGCGGTCGCTCGGGCTGCCGGTCGCAGCCAGCGCGTACATCTGCGGGCCGCAAGGATTCATGGAGGACGTGCGGGCGTCACTGGTGGAGATCGGGCTGGATCCGGCGCGGCTGCACACCGAGCTCTTCGGGGCGCGGTCGGCCATCAACCCAGGGCTGGTGTCGCCGGAGGCGGCGCGGACGCCGCACCAGCCGGTGGGGGTGGCCGGGACCGGGCCGCGGGTCACGTTCGCGCGCAGTGGGCTGACCGTGCGGTCGGGGGATGGCTCGCTGCTCGAGCTGGCCGAGGCGTGCGACGTGCCGACCCGGTGGTCGTGCCGGACCGGGGTGTGCCACACCTGCGTGACCTCGGTGTTGAGCGGGGACGTGACGTACGAGCCGGAGCCGCTCGAGCGGCCGGGCGCCGGGGAGACGTTGCTGTGCTGCGCGCGGCCGGCCGGCGATCTGGTGCTCGATATCTGAGAACGCGGTCTTGGTGTCTTGGGGGACGGTCTTTCGCGTTCTGTTGTCCTCGGGGACGGCCCAGGGGTGGCGCCGGCGGGGTTGGCGCGGCGGGGACGGGCTGCTTGCAGTTGGGGACGGGGTCGTCGCGTACGCGATGGGGTTGATTTGAAGCGTGACCGATTCGCCTGCCTCGACCCGCGCTCGCCGTTAGGCTGGGCCTTGCCTGTTTCGTCCCCTTGTGAGGTGCCCGTGTCGCAGCCCGTGGAGGTGGATGTCGTCATCGTCGGCGGCGGACTCGCCGGCCTCGCCGCCGCCCGCCGGTTGGACCGCGCCGGGGTCGAGTGGCTGCTGGTCGAGGCGTCCGACCGGATCGGCGGGCGGGTGACCACGGACGTCATCGACGGATGGCGGCTGGATCGGGGCTTCCAGGTGCTCAACACCGCCTACCCGCGCGTCCCCGCGCTGATCGACGTCAATGCGCTCGACATGCGCTACTTCACGTCCGGCGTGCTGGTCCGCCGCGGCGGCGACCTCCACCGCCTGGCGAACCCGCTGCGCGGCCCGCTCGCCACGCCGCAGACCCTGACCTCCGGCGTGGGCACGCTCAGTGACCGGCTGAAGTTCGCCGCGCTCGCCACCCGATGCGCCTCCATGCCGGCCGCGCGCCTGCTGGAGGCGCGGGAGACCACGACGCAGGAGATGCTGCGCCGGGCCGGCCTGTCGCACCGGATGATCGAAGAGGTGCTGCGCCCGTTCCTGTCCGGCGTCTTCGCCGACCGCTCGCTCGACACGTCGAGCCACGTCTTCGCGATGATGCTGCGCTCGTTCGCCCGCGGGCGGATCGGCGTGCCCGCCCTCGGCATGGCCGCCCTGCCCGCCGCCGTGGCCGGCCCGCTCCCCTACCCGCAGTTGCTGATCGGCGCCCGCACCCTGTCACTGGGCCCCGGCCTGGTCGTCACCGAGGGTGGCGAACTGCGCTGCCGCGCCGTGATCGTCGCGACCGACCCACTCACCGCCGCGGACCTGCTCCCCGGCTTCCCCACGCCCGACATGCACGGCTTGACCACGTTCTACTTCGGCGCCGACCGCGCGCCCCTGGACGAGCCGACCCTGGTGCTCGACGGCGACCGCCGCGAGATCATCGCGAACACGGTGGTCGTCAGCAACGCCGCGCCCGAGTACGCACCCAGCGGCAAGTCGCTGATCGCCGCCTCGGTCGTCGGCGTGTCGGCCCCGTCGAGCGCCTCCGAGTCCGTGATCCGCGTCGAACTGGCCAGAATGTACGGCGTGCCCACCGACACGTGGGAGCTGCTGGAGGTGGTCAGCATCCCCGCGGCGCTGCCATCGGCCCGGGTCCCGCAGGCCAAGCTGCGCAAGCCGGTGGACCTCGGCGACGGCATCTTCGTCGCCGGCGACCACCGGGACAGCCCATCGATCCAGGGCGCGCTCGCCGGCGGATGGCGGGCGGCGGGGGCGGTGCTGTCATGGCTGGGCGCGCGGGTGGCGGCGTAGATCGGTGGCTTGCGGGCTGATCGGCGGGTTAGGATCGCCGCCGGTAAGGGGCGGTAGCTCAGCGGGTTAGAGCAGTCGACTCATAATCGATCGGTCACGGGTTCGAGTCCCGTCCGCCCCACTACCCTTACCTGGGGGCGACCGCCAGACCCCACGTTACGGTGGTCGTTCTAGGTGCGCCGGCTCCGCTCCGCGGGTCAACTCGCGACCGCCGCAGGACGTATCTGTCCAGGTGGTCCAGGATCTGAATGCTGCCGGGGACAGCGCGAGCCCGGTTCGAGGGACCCCTACTGACCTGTTGTTTCGGCGTCTTCAAGAAGTAGCCGTAGCTGCTGACTCAAGATGTATCGGGTGTTCTTGCTCCGGTTCTTGCCGCCAATGACCTCGATTTCTCCGTTACGCTTGAGACGGCCCAGCCAGTGTTCCGCGGTCTTCTCAGAAGCCCCGATTGTCTGGGCGATCTCGGCTTTGGACAAATCACCCAGATGTGCCAGCGCCTCAATAATTTGGAGTCGCCTGTTAGGGCGGGGCCGTCGCCTAGCCTCGTGCGTACCTACCGACTTTGCATATTCGGACAGCGTATAGCGCGCTCCACCTCGACTTCCTGTTTGGTCGACGAGTTCCCGCGCGACCAAGTCTTGCAGTTCGAAGTATGCGACCCGACTGTCGCTCACGCCCGTTGCAGCCCGATACTTGGAATTGTCCAGAACTTCCCCACGCCTCATGAGGGCCAAGGCGATGCATTGCGAGTCTCGGATGCCTTCGCGCCCCAGCGTGCTGAGCCAAAGGACGGTCTCATCGTCGAGAAGGGCATGATTGGGCATTAGCACTTCAAATGACGTGACCCGGTCTTTGAAGAGTGGAGGCCCCATGCCGGCTCGCCGCAGGGAAGATATCATCGCGCGAATGCCGGATCCGCGGTTTTCGCAGACAGTGCGGTCTTCCCCAGGAACCGACACTTCCTCCAGCAACTTGAGAAGCAGCGAGTTACGAGCGGACGAACGACCTTCCTCGCCGAGCCGGTTCACGTCCAACGAACCGAACAAGCCGCCCGGATTTTGGATTCTCAATCGATCTGGGTAGAGCTCAATCTGAACCTGAGTCCCCCGGGATCCCGGCGATAGGTCCCGATGGACAAGAGCGTTGACTATCGCCTCTCGAAGCGCTTCGGGTGGATACTCCCAAACATCTCGCCTACCTTCGCCCGTGATAAGTGATCTGCGTGTCATATTCCGCTGAATGACAGCCAAGGCCTCGCGCGCCATATACGGTATCGAGCCATTCATGCTGACGTTGTCAAGAAATCTGACGCCCGACGGCGTACTTTCCCCGGTTATCGTTGGAAAATGCACAAACGTGACATTGAGCTGAGGAAAATACTGCTGAGGAAAGTGGCCAAGTGAGAGCAGTCCTGCGAGCGAAGGCCGATATTCGCCGGCCGCGTCGGGAACAACGACCCGATTCATGCGCAAAATAGTTTCAACGGATTCATTTGCCCACAGGCGTGGATTCTGCTCACGAAGACGACTCACATAGCCATCGACCGCCGCGCCGTCCAGATCGGCCACAGCCGCATCACCTACGGCTTCGGTGTCAAAAACTGGTTGTCCTCGCTCGGCGATCAGTTGATGCACCTCCTCTGCCGTGAGGCGCCTATCCGAATCTGCCACTCTTATGTAAGTGCCCCTATTTAGACCTTTCGCGGTTATATAGCAGGGTTTCTGTTCCCGGGGCAACTCGACGATCTGCGCCACAACGACCGGAGAGCCATCGACTTCCCCGATGAAGATGTTTGGTTGAAGCGGGGGCGTCAGGTCGTCGCGACACATGGCGGCAAGATCCGTTTGCAGCTTCCTGGCGTCCGGGAGGCCGACCGGCCGGAAACCCGGCGTATCGTCAAGGCCCAATATGAGCGTGCCGCCGCCAGGGCTGTTGCAGAAGGCAGCGAGGCTCTCCCGCGCCGAGGCAGGTAAGCCGCTGGCTGCTGCTTTGACCTCCACCCTCGTAGCTTCAGAGCCGAACTTGCGCAGCTCCGTGATGAGACCCTCGAGCCAATCCGCCATCTTGCACCCATCTTCCTAAGTTAGGAAGTTCCAGAGGCCAACTTAGGAAGATGATGCCATAGCTGAGGAAGAAGTGCGTATCTGACGTGGTCACGAGGCTTCGTAGCCGTGTCTCCAGCAAACTGCATCTTCCTAAGTCACTAGGTCTTCTTCCTCGCTTAGGAAGCAGGCGGGTCACCAGCGGCTCACTAAGCCAACGGACTAGTGACGCGATCCACACGAGCGGCTCATACCTCGAGCTGACCAAAGGACCCGACAGAGGGGCACCGGACAACGGCAGGGCGGTTCGCATGCTGCAACGTTCGGCCCAAACGGACCCCTGACGGAGGGGTAGGCGAACCTCCTCGACGCCTACTAGATCGATTAGCATCGACCATCTCGTGAGTCGTAGTCGTCGAACTTCTCCGAGAGCTTCACTCGGTGTCGGTCCGGCTGGAGGCGTAGATGTCTGTGAGGAGGGTCCTCCAGTTCTTGGTCGGACTCGAACAGGTCCGGATGAGCCAGGTCATCGAGGATTCGACCGGACGTACACCTTGATGGCGCCATGTCCGGTCGTGGGCGGCTGCTTGTCGCCGCCGCCGAGTATCTCGGCTGTCGGCTCGTCACCGGCGATGGCCGCTTGCCAAGTCAACCGGTCTGCGATGCGAGGCAACCCTGATCACCGGTGCGTGACCACGATGCTCACCGTGCGGGCCGACTTCGCTCACCCTTACCACGTCACCCGTGGCCCAAACCAGGCCGTTCGGCGCGGGAACGACGTCTCACCCCACCACGCCCTGTACCCGCGACCTGGCCATCTGTACCGGTAGCGGATCACCGGCGACGGTCAGGGCGGATTTCGCATTCTGATACCGCGGGTCCACGAGTTGGCGCCCCGGCGCAGCAATGCGCCGGGGCTACGCGCGTGCGGCGCGTGGTTCGCTTGCCGGTCAGGCCACGGCGGAGGGGACTCCGTTGAGGGTGAAGGCGGTCGGCTCCGTGGTGTTGCCGGTGTGTGTGGCTTGGAATCCGATGTCGACGGTGGCACCGGGGGCGAGTGTGCCGTTGTAGCTGACGTTGCGCGCGCTCACCTGGCCGGCGGAGGGCGAATAGGTGGCGTTCCAGCCCGAGGTGATCGTCTGACCGGACGGCAGGGTGAAGCCGAGCGTCCAGCCGTCGATCGTCGAGCTGCCGGTGTTGGTGATGCTGATGTTGGCGGTGAAGCCGGAGTTCCAGGTGTTCATGGTGTAGGCGACCCGGGATCCCGTGCCACTTCCGGACGTCGCGGTGGGAGTGGGTGTGACAGTGGGCGACGCGCTGGCCGTCGGGCTGGTCGTCGAGTTCCCGCCGCTCAGGTTGAGCACGAAGGTCATCGCGCTTCTCGCGGGAAGCGTGACGGCAAGAGAGCCGTTCGACATGGTGAGCGCACTCTGGGCGGCGACGTTCCGGCTCGAGTCGGTCAGCCAGTTCGAGACGCTGCCGGACGCGGCGGTGTTCGCCAGGGTGAACTGCTGGCTCACCGACGAGGTGTTCTTGTTGAAGGCGACGATCACGACGGTGCTGCCGCTCTGGTACGCCGAGACGTAGACGTTCGTCGCCGGGTTGGCCGTCGCGTCAATCCGCACATATCCGGGGCGGACGAACCTGGCGAAGTGCGCCATCATGGCGCCGCGCTTGCTGATCTGACCGTCCTCGCGCATGGGGCCGTAGCTTCGGCGCAGGTACCACCACACGTACGCCTGGAACTCGGCGTCCACCATGGCGTGATGGATGTGCTCCCCCACGTCGAGCGCCTCGGGCCAGGAGTCCCCGGAGTTGGCGCTGCTGTTGGGGTAGTACACCTCGGTCATCCACAGCTCTTTGCCCGCACCCTTCTGCTTGAAGAGGGGGTACGGAAAGTTCGCGTACGACGTGCCGTAGAGGTGGGCGCCGATGATGTCCACGTTGGCCAGCGCCGTGGCGTCGTTGAGGATCGGGTCGGACATCGACTTGATGTACTGGAAAGACTCGGGCGCCATGACTTTGGTGCTGATCGAGCCGGCGTTCTCTTTCAGGAACTTGACAATTTCGGCGGACGTCCACCACGTCCAGTCCGTCGCGTAGTCGGGCTCGTTCTGCACCGATATGGCGTACAGATTCACCCCGTTGTTCTTCATGTACGCGGTGAAGTCGTTCAGATGCTGAGCATAGGCCGCGTACGAGCCGGCCTTGAGGCGCTTCGCATTGGTCTGGCTGCCATGGGTGAAGGTCTCGGTCATGCTGGCGGGTGGGTTCCACGGCGACGCGAAGACGGTCGCCCCGAGCGCCACCGCCCGTTGCGCAGTCGCCAGGTCACGGCTCCAGTCCGACTGGTTCTCGTTGACCGGGATTCTCAGCACCGAAAACCCGAGCCTGCCGTCGCCGTTACCGAACGCCGTGTCCCGCTGGGCAGCCGTCAGGTCACCGATCCAGGCCGCGTGGCACATGGCTCCGAAGCCTTTGATCGTCTGCTTCGGTGCCGACGGATTGATGTTCGCCGTCGCGGCCGAAGCATCCGTGGCCGCCAACACGGACCCCGCGACCGTCACGACCGGCACAGCCCCGATTGTCGCCAGGACGGTTCTCCGCCTCAGCAATCTCCGCTTGTCGCCAGCCGGTTCCTTCTGATGTTGGGTCATGTTTCGTCCTTTTCGCTTTCGGGGCTGAACCTTGCCGGCCGGGCTTTGCTGATGGGCGGGCCGCTACGTCCGCGCGCAGGTCAAGGCCGGCACGCTGTTCGTTCCGGGTGCGTTGCCCAGGAAGCCGAACTGGGTGCTGGCCCCCGCGGCGAGGCTGCCGTTGTAGTCGGCGTTCCGTGCCGTGACGGTGCCGCCGCTGGTGGTCACGGTGGCGCTCCATGCCTGGGTGACCGTCTGCCCGTTGGCGAACTGCCAGGTGACCGACCAGCCCGAGATGGGGGCGCTGCCCGCGGTGACGGTCACGGCGGCCTGGAATCCGCCCGGCCATTGCCCGGTCACGGCGTACGCGGCCGAGCATGCCCCGCCCGCCGGGGAGGTGGACGCCGTCGGGGTGCTCGTAGTGGGACTGCTCGTTGCTCCGGTGCTGATGCTGCCGGGCACGGCTCGCAGGGCGGTGTACCAGGTGGCCGCCATCTTGTCGTAGCCGGCGGACGTGGGATGGACACCGTCGATCAGGTCCGCGGTGGTGAGTGCGGCATGCATGTCGACAAGGTGGACATGCTTACCCGCGGCAACCTTGCTCTGCACGATTCCGGGGAGGGCCGCGTTGAAGGTGCGCCCGGCCGCCTCCTGACCGGACGAGGAGAGCGGGATGATGGTGGCCACGAAGACGTCGGCGTTCGGCGCCGCGGCGGTGATGTGGTCGATCAGGGTCGACAGCCGGTTGGGCGCGGTGGACACGTTGTAGTTCTGCAGCACGTCGTTGGTGCCGATGTGCAGCAGGACGGTACGTGGCGTGGTCGCCGCCAGCCACCCGTTGATGTTGGCGTCGATCTGGTCGATGCGCCAGCCTGGATGACCCTCATGATCGTGGTCGCCCAGGGACGACGGACCGTTGGCCTGGGAGCCGACGAAGTCGACCCGGTAGCCGCCGGCCGCCAGCCGCTGCCAGAGACCGATCCGGTAACCACCGGGCACCTGGGTACCGTCGGTGATCGAATCACCGAGGGGCATGACCCGGACCCCACCGTTGGACTCGGCCGCCACCGCCGAGCCCATACCGGCCACCGCGCCCGCAGCAGCCAGCACCGCGGTCGCGGCCGCCAGCGAAAGCCATCGTTGTCTGATCATCACATTCACTCCACGGGGGTGGGTGTCTCTCGACTGGTGCCGCAGGTGCCGCTCGCGCGGCCGACGTGATCGGCCTGGCCGCCGTCTTCCGGCTCGCCGCAATCGCGGTCCGGAAATCGACGTCGTCCTCCGCCCGGATGGATGACCGACCACGCGTTCAAGGCGATGGGAGCGCTCCCAACGCAACGATTGAAACACGTTACATTGGGAAACTTCAATTGGTTACGCCGGTCCATCTTGGCACCCCTGCATTCCGGACCGGCATAACAGTTTTTCAGCGGCAGGCCGTAACTGTCACGATCGCGCCCGTCGGGAAACGGCTGAAGCGCGATCACATGGTCGGTCTCGCGCATGCCAAGCTCGCAGGCTGCGGCCCCCTGCACGCGAGCGCCTTCGGTGGTCCGCCGTCACGTCGGATTCGCCCGCTGCCACTCAGCCGATGCGAGATGCCGTCGAGATGCAATATCGCGTTGCCGGTCCACGGCGTGGTCAGCGGTCCCAGCTTGATTCGCCCGAGGGCGGCGCAGCGGCCGGCGTTAAAGACGCTTCTCCCAGACGGGGCGTCCCCGCGCAACAGGCTCGCTACAGACCCAGGTAGTTGCGCAAGGGGTCGTCGACCCGCAGCAGCGTCGTTCGAGACAGCCGGCCAACGCGAGCGCCGACGTTCTCGGGGACCAGCGGCCGCAACCTGGTGACGTCGATGGTGCCGCGGATCGGGTCGGCCGGTGCCATGGGCACGAGCGAAGGTGACACCGGCGTCGGGGTGTCGGGGCCGAGGATGACCACGAAGGTAGCCCGGCGGGGGTTGTACGGCGCTGCGGAAACGATCGCGATCCGTGCGCGGTTCTTGCCGACCGTGTATTCGTACACGTCGCCGCGGATCACGCGGCGTCGAAGTCGTGCCGGTCTGCTGCGTCGAGCGCGGCGAGCACCGCTCGGTCGCCCGGCGGCAACGAGGATTCCCATTCGGCGATGACATCGACGTCCACGCGTGCGGCCTCATGGCGGATTGCCCGGTCCAACCAGCGGCCGACGTCGAGCCCTTCGGCCTCGGCGCGAGAGCGCGCCAGAGGAATACTGCCCTCATCCAGGGTTAGTGACGTCTTCCGTCTCATACCGGCGAACATACCGCCCATCGTGCCGCTGGCGACACCGGGCGGTTCCCCGCCGCGCTATCGGTACCGGATCTCGGCGCGGCGGGTGCCGGCCGGCAGGCGAACGTCACCGCCGGCCGCCGGCACCGCGACGCCATCGGCGGCGGCATCGGTCACGACTCCCAGCCGGCACGGATACACGTACGTGACTCCGGGGACCGCCTGGGTGATGTCGATGCGGAGGATCCGGTTCGCCTCGTCGTGATTCAGCGTGTACCCGAACGGCGTGCCGTACGTGGTGGCCGCGTCGGCGACGGTGACCGAGTGGCCGCCGTCGCCGCGCAGCCACCGGGGCAGGACGCCGGGCGCGATGTAGAGCTCCCGGGCGTCGTCCTCGCCCGCCTCGAAGAACAGCATCTCGCGCAGCAGGAGCATGAACTCGGCCGCCGCCCAGCCGTGCGGCATGTCGCCCATGTACCACACGCGGAACGGCATCTCGGTGAAGTCGCTCGCCACCGGGTAGGCGTGCTGCTCGTTCCAGGTGCCGGTGGTCACCTGCCACTCATCGGCGGCCCCGGGATACCGGCTGACCTTGGCATACGCGGCGTTGCCGATGACCCATCCGAGCAGCGCGTCCATCCGGTCGAGATCCCCGATCAGCAGGAAGGCGTGTGCCAACTGCATCGTCAGATAGGGGCCGTACGCCTGCCACGACTTGTCGTGCCGGAAGCCGCCCTGGACGAAGTGGGCCCAGATCGTGTCCAGGGTCAGACGGAACGCGAGGTCGAGGTCGTCGCCGAGCTTCGCCCCGTAGTGCAGCCGGGTCGGATGGAAGTAGGCGACCGCGCCGATGATGGTGGAGTAGAGGCCGCGGTCGCCGCCCGGCCCGCTCGGCACGTACGTCTCCCATTGCCCGTCGTTGCTCTGCTGGGTGAGTACCCACCGGATGGAGGCCGCGGTGGCCGCCTTCAACGAGTCGAAGGCCGCCCAGAGCTCGGCGACCTCGGCCGCGCCGATGCGCTCGGCGATCCGGGCGGCCTCGTAGAGTCCGGCCAGGGACCACAGATCGTCCCAGTAGTGCGGCTGGTTGCGGTCGCCGATGTGCTCGGCGCTCCAGCCGCTCAGCATGATGCCGTCGGCGCTGCGGTTGTCCCGGATCCAGCGCGCGCCCTGCAGCACGTAGGGCCAGTACACCTTGGCGCCGAACGCCGCGGCCGATCCCTGTATCCGGTCGAATCGGCCGAACGCCCAGAGCGCTTCGCCGTTGGCATCCCACTCCTGGGCGTCGCGCTCGTGCTCGCCGCCGAAGAAGCCGTAGGCGCTCGCCGGCCCGATCCGGCCCGTCCCGGTCTGGAAGACCTCGAGGTGGTGCCGGCCGAGCTGAGCGCCGGCGAGGCCGTCGTCGCCGGCCAGGCTGCAGGCGATGGCCTCCACGCTCGAATCCCGGATCCAGAACGAGTCGTAGATCGTCGGACCCGGATGGATCGCCCCGTCGTCGGCGAGGATGAGCAGGTCGGCGCGGCAGGAGCGGTACTGCTGCCACAGGTGCCGCACCACCGGCGGCAGGGTGGCCTGCATCCCGCTCCGGTCCAGCTTCTGCCGCCAGAAGGCGGCGTTGGCCGCCTCGAACGTGCCGGCCGGCTGCGCCGTGAGGTCGGCGAAGTCACTCGCGTCGCGGAAGTCGTCCACCGGAAGCCAGAGGTCGAGCGTGAATTCCTGGCCACCGGTGACGTCGAACGGCCACAGGAACGCCGCGCTGCACAATCCGGCCCGGGGATCGCGGGCCTGCTCGCTGCCGTTGAGCGCGCGCCCGGCGGCGAGCTCGACGAACGGGCTCACCGCGAGGTAGTGATCGGCATCGTCGACGCCGTCGTCGTTGCCGTAGAGGCCGAAGGACGCCGGCGCGGTGGCGAAGACCGGCCCGGCGCCGGTGTTGGTCTCCAGCCTCCCCTCGGCCTTGAGATACCGCAGGAACGACAGCTGCGATGTCTGCAGTGCCTCGCCGGTCTTGCCGTACCGGGTGAAGCCGCTCGGCTTGACCGGCACCACGGCGACACCGAGCTGTCCCGTACGGCCTCCGGGTCGGGACGGGCGCACGACTAGCCGATTGAGGACGGCGACATGGTTCTGCCGTCCCACCACGGTGCTGAGCGTGCGCTGCTCCACGCTGACCCCGGCCGGCGGCTGATAGGTCGTCACGACCACCGGCAGATATCCGTCCTGGCGGTGCTGCTGGAGGGCGGGCGCCGGCGCGCCGGCGGCCGTGAGCTGCGGCAGGTGCAGCCTGCCGTCGACGATGACGAAGAACGTCACCGCGAACCGCTCGTACACCGGCTCGATCTCGCCAGCTTGACCGACCAGGCTCTCCTGGTGGGCGTCCTTGACCCCGGCCATGTTCCAGTACCGGTAGAGCGCGTTGGAGGCGAGCGCCGCCTGCTTGGTGGGGAACATCCCGGCGTCGTCACCGGGCCAGTCCCGGAAATAGGACTGAAGCCACCACGGCATCGGGTACGGGACGTCGCGCGCCCAGGTGCGCCACATCACCTCGTAGAACATCATCTCGTACGGCTGTGCGGCCATCGGTCACCGTCCCTTCGTCGAGTGTGGTGCGGTTCAGGTGAGGTGGATCCAGGCCGCCTCCGACGGCACCCCGCTGGTGTTCACCACGAAGACCATGTACCAGCCGGGCGGCGCCAGGCCCGGGGAACCGGGCAGTTGCAGGGTGATCTGGTCCGGACCGGTGATCTGGTACGGGAGATCGACGAGACGCTGTTCGCCGTCCATCGAGTGCGTCGTGGCGCCGGGTCGCATCAGAGCCGCGGAGGCGATCTCTCCCGGGTCGGGCACGGTGACCACCGCCGACTCGCCGTAGTGCAACTCGGCGTCGGCCGGCATGCACACCGGGCGCCGACCGGCGAACAGGTACGGCGGCCAGAACACCTCGATGCGGAGTTCCTCGGTTTTCCGGGCTGGATTCGAGCCCGTGGTGATGACCTTGCCGTCCGGCATGAGCAGGGCCACCGAGTGGTAGAGGCGCGGTACCCGGGAGGTGGCGGCCATGACCCAGGTCCCGGGGCCGCCACCGGCGTCGGGCCGGTACAGCTCGGCCTCCAGGGTGGCGTCGGCGGCGCTCTCCTCCATCATCGATCCGCCATTGATCAGTACGGTGCGGTCAGGCAGGAGCGTGGCGCACAGATGCATGCGGCGCATTGCCATCGGAGCCGCCGTCGTCACGATCGGTCCCGGCGCCGACAGGTCGGTGATCGCCGTGGTGGCGGTCGCGCCGGTCTGGTCGTGCATGTCGGCCGGGCCGCCGCCCATCAGCAGTACGCGCTGGTCCTGCGCCGGCGGCAGTAGCACACTGGCGGACTGGTTGCGCCGACCGGCGTCGACGAGAATGCCCTTGACGTCGGTCGCCGTGTTCGTGGTCAAATCCCAGATGCTTGGCCGTACGCCGTTGCTGCCGCCGTACTGACCGCCGCTGTAATACAGGCGCCCGTCGGCGAGCAGGAACAGGTGGCCGTACATTGGCCAGTTCGACGGTGATTGCGGCAGCTGGGTCCAGCCCGCACCGCCGGTGTAGACGTCCGGGAAGACGTTCAGCTGGCTGTCGCCGTCAAGTCCCGATACGGCGAGGACGCGCCCGTCCGGCAGCGCGACGAGCGTCGGATACCACCGGCCACCGCTCATGTCCGGCTCGACGGTCCACGCGCCGGTCGTCCCGGTCGGGCTCGCCGGATCGGGAGTGCCGGCGTGCGGGTCGAAGGTGACCGCCTGCCGCAGGCCGAAGAACGGGTCGTACTGCTCGGTTCCGCCGCTGGCCAGCAGGCGTCCGTCGGGCAGGAACGCGTGCCCGCAACAGAACAGGTCTGCCGGGGAGAGCGAGTTGCTGTACGCCGGTCGCGGATAGTGCCAGACCGCCGTCGGGTACTGCCGCCCGCCGTGCCGATCCGGGTCGTTGCCGGAGCCGGCAAAGAACAGCACGCTGCCGGTCGGCAACAGCGCCGCATGCACCGGGTTGACCTGGGCGTCGTTCTCCAGCAGGCGCCAAACTCCCATCTGCGGGGCCATCTCGAGGTCGGTCATGACGTCCAGCACCCGGTACCAGCCGTCGTTGGCGCCCGGCGGGTTGTCGACCGTGAGGACGACGAGGTGAGGCATCCCGGCGGCGCCGAGGCCCGCCACCGCGAGCGCGGCGTCCTGCCCCTCCCAGAAGCGCCACGTCGGGATCGGTTGCCACGGACCCCAGCCGTCGGCCGGACGGCCCGCCTCGAGCCGCCACCCGGCGCAGTAGTAGCCGCCGTTCTGACCGGGCGGGCTGTCGACAGCGAGCACGAGCAGCTCAGGTGTGCTGTCGTCGTCCAGATCGGCGACCGCGATGCCGGCGCCCTGGTTCTCCCAGAAGTACCAATCCGGGACGGCCACCCATCCGCGCCAGGCGGCCACGGTGCCGTCCGGGCTCAGCGGGCCGCTGCGGTAGTAGCCCTGGTTGCGGCCGGCCGGCGCGTCCACCATGAGGATCACGAGGTCGAGCCGTCCATCGCCGTCGACATCCGCGACCGCGATGTCCGCACCGGCGTTCACCCAGGGAAACCAGTCCGGCACGGCCATCCACCGCGACCAGCCGCTGACCTGACCGGTCGGCTGAAGGTCCCAGCCGATCCGGTAGTAGCCGGCGTTGGCGCCATCCGGCACCGCGTCGACCATGAAAACGATGAGGTCCGGCTGCCCGGTCCCGCTGACATCGGCGACCGCGATGCCGGCGCCCTGGTTGAGCCATGGATTCCAATCAGGTACGGCGATCCAGGGCGTCCACGCACCTACCTCGCCCGCGTTGCCGGCCCCCACGCCGATCCGGAAATACCCGGCGTTCTGCCCGGGCGGGTCGTCGACCATGAGCACCACCAGATCGGGGCGCCCGTCACCGGTGAGGTCCGCGACGGCGATGCCGGCGCCGGCGTTCTCGAAGGAAAACCAATCCGGAACAGCAGTGAAGTCAGTGTCCATGAGTCTTGCGCCTCCACACCACACGGCAAGCCCACGGCCATGCGCGCAACACCGTTTCCGGGCGAAGCAGGACGGCATGCCGGTGGCCGAATATGGGTCGTGGTTTCGTGCGCGGTCCACGTGGGGCGTACCCGGAGGACGCTACTCGCCCCGTCGGCGCGGGGGCACGTTACGGTGCGTCGTGCATCGGACACCGTCGGCACACGAGCGGCGGGCGGGCCCGGGAGTCCGAGCTCGGCGGCTCGATCCAGGGGTCGCCACCCAATAGTTCCTGAACTGGTTTGTTGGCGTTGCATGGTCGCGGGCGCACTCCTCGCCGGGCCGCCTGTGCAATTTGCCCACACCACCCAACCGGGCGATAGCGTATCGACGCTCCCCTATGTAACGCTTCGCGAGAGCCTTGCTGCCGGAGCTGGGCCGGGAAGAGCAGGGGGCAGTGATGGCGGTATCCAGGCGGGCAACTCTTGCGGTCAGCGGAGTCGCCGCGGGAGCGGGCCTGTTGACGGCCATGGTGATGGCACCGCTGGTGGCCGGCACCGCTGCGGCGGCGGTCGGCGGGTGCAGCGCGACCGCGACCATCCAGTCCCAGTGGGGCAGCGGGACGGCCGGGGGCCAAGTTGTCGCCGTCACCGTCGCCAACACGTCCGCGCAGGCCGCCACCAGGTGGACCGTGACCTGGACCGCGACCGGTCAGGTGGTCTCGGCGTGGAACGCCACGGTCAGCGTCTCGGGCGGCACCGCCACCGCGGTCAACGCCACTTACAACGGTTCGCTGGCCCCGGGTGCCTCGACGAGCTTCGGCATGCAGCTCGCCGGTACCGGCGCGGCCCCGGCCATGAGCTGCGACAACGATGCGGTGCCGCCGACGCACGCCTCGTCCTCGTCGTCGTCCGGCGCCGACGTCAGGGTGACGGACGCCGATAGCGGACGCACGGTCACGCTCCTGGTCGGGCAGACGCTCGGCGTGTCGCTGCCGGCCACCTTCCGGCCGGTCACGGCCAGCGGGTCCGGACTGTCGCAGGTGTCGAGCAGCGGCGGCTTCCCGACCGGGCAGCCGTTCGCGGCGCTCTACCGGGCGGTCGCGCCCGGCTCGGTGGACCTGTCCTCCCAGACCGACTACGCCTGCCTGCACACGACGCCCCCGTGTGCGCTTCCGATCGCACTGTGGGCGGTGCACGTCCAGGTCGTGGACGTGTCGAGCAGCGGCGGGCAGACCGTCACGGTGACCACCGCGGACAACGGCCGTGCGCTCAGCCTCCGCGTCGGTGACACGCTCGTGGTGAGCCTGCCCAGCCAGTACGACCCGCCTCCCAGCAACACGGGCGGGGTGCTCGTCCAGCGCGACGTGAGCGGTGGCTACCCCACGAACCAGCCGCTCGTCGTTCACTACACGGCGGCGGCGCCGGGACAGGCGGACGTGACGACGTACACCGACAATCCGTGCGACCACGACCCGACCCCGTGCCCGGGACCGATCATGCGGTGGACCATCCATGTCTCGGTGACGACCTGAGGCGTTTTGACGGCCGGCTGGGGCTCGCGGCGGTCCTCCGCGTGCGGCAGGATCAGCGAATGGAGGAACGTCACGTCCCGGTCCTCGTGGTGGGCGGCAGCCTTGTCGGCCTCACTACGTCTGTGCTGCTCGCCAAGTACGGGGTGCCGCACCTTGTGGTGGAGAGTCATTCCGGCACCGCGATTCACCCGCGTGCCGCGTCTTTCCATCAACGGACGATGGAGGTCTTCCGCTCGGCCGGGATTCAACTGGAAGTGGAGGCGGCCGCTGCTCGTGAGTTCCAGCAGGGCGGGGCTATTGTCGCGGTGGAGAGCCTCGGCGGCAAGGAGTTGGCGTACTTCTACCGGTCGTACAACGACGGGGTGGAAGGCCTCAGCCCGACCGACCGCTTGTTTCTCACCCAGGTCGGGCTCGAACCGATCCTTCGCCGGCGGGCGACCGAACTCGGCGGGGAACACTTGTTCGGCACCGATCTGGTCTCGTTCGAGCAGCACGATGATCATGTCCGGTCGGTCATTCGCCCCCGCGCCGGCGGCACCGATCAGATCGTCACCTCCGATTACCTGGTCGCGGCGGACGGCGTGCACAGCACCGTCCGCGAACGTCTGGGCATACCGATGGAGGGCCGGGGCGGCTTCGCCGACTGCGTCACGATCTACTTCCGGGCCGAGGTCAATGACCTGCTACGAGGGCGCAACCTCAGCGTCGTGTACGTCAACCATCCTGAGCTGACCGGGTTCTTCCGGTTCTCGATCACGGGAGATTCGGGCTTCCTGGCCGTCTTCGCGACGCTCGACCCGGACGGCCGCCGCGACACCCATCTGGGCCAGGACATCTCCGCACAACAGTGCGCCGACCTCGTGCGTACGGCGTTGGGCGCCGACGCCACCCTGCCGGTCGGTATCGAAAGCGTCCAGCGCTGGAGCGCGATGGCGGTGACGGCCAGATCGTTCCGGAGCGGTCGGGTGTTCCTGGCCGGCGACTCGGCCCACGCGATGCCGCCCACCGGTGGGTTCGGCGGAAACACGGGCGTCGCCGACGCCCAAAACCTGGCCTGGAAGCTCGCGTTCGTCACGCGAGGGCTGGCCGGGGCCGAGCTCCTGGACACGTACGACGTCGAGCGCCGACCTCATAGCGCGCTCACCGTGGAACAGGCCTACACGCGGTACGCGCTACGGGTGGATCCATCGCTGCCGCGCGATGATCTGATGCCGCCGCTCGACGACGCCGCCATAGAACTCGGCGCGATCTACCGATCGACGGCCGTCCGCGCCGAAGGGCCGCCGGAGAACCCGCTCGACGACCCGCGTGCGAAGTCCTGGGCCGTCGGCACGCGGGTACCGCACGTCATGCTGACCGGCCCGGACGGCCCGATCTCCACGCTCGACACCACCGCGGGAGGATTCGCGCTCCTCCTTCAGGACGATCATCCGGGCTGGCGCGAGGCCGCGAACGCGCTTGACGTCCCGGTGGCCGTCCACACCCTCGAGCCGGGCGACGCACCGCCGGGCGACGCGCTGCTTCGTCCGGACGGAGTCATCGCGTGGAAGCCGGAAACAGCTGGCGACAAGGCGTTCGAGCAGCTTCCCGGCGTCCTGTCCGATCTCCTGTCGAGAAGTCGAAGCGGGCCCTCTTCAGCAGATTGACAGTGCCGACCCGGGTGTAAGCGAACCGTTCCGTCGGTGTTTAGCTCGGGCTATAGTTGGTCGCGCTCGGGCCGGGACGTCGCAATCAGAGTGCTGTTTGTTTTCGACCCGTGGTCGCAGGCTGTCCTGTTGGTGGCCGGGAACAAGGCCGGTGACTGGAGCCGGTGGTACAAAACGGCAATCCCGATCGCCGAAGGCGCCTACGAGATTTGGCTGGCCGAAGAGAGAAAGCGGAGGGAGAGCTCATGAGCGAGTTCGAGGATTGGGAAGACCTCCGTGCGGAGTTGCACGACGGGGACGAGGAAGCTCTGGCAGCGGAGCGGGCACGGACCGAAGCGTGGATCAGCGCCTACCACCTTGCCGAGGAGCGCAAGCGGCTGGGCATGACGCAACGGCAGGTCGCTGACCTGATGGGTGTCTCACCCGGGCGCGTCAGCCAGATCGAGAACGGCGACCTCGACGCCAACGAGGTCGCGACCCTGAGCCGATACGCGCGAGCCCTGGGCGCGCGAATGCGGATCATCTTCGACTACGGCAACGATCTTCGCCAGATAGCCTGACGGACACGGCCGGCCGGTGTCGTCTCGCCACCTGCGAATCGCTGGGATGGGTGACACGGGACGGTATCGTTGTCGGTGGAGTGCCGGGAAGCCTGGTCGGCGTGATGACTCGCCGCTGGCTGGGGGCCCTCGATGATCCTGGAAATTCTGCTCGCCGCGGCCGGACTGCTCCTGCTGACCTGGGCCGCGGATCATCTGGTGCTCGGCTCGTCCCGGCTCGGCCGCCGGCTGGGCGTCAGCCCGGTGGTGATCGGCATCGTCGTCATCGGGCTCGGCACGTCCGCCCCGGAGTTCGTGGTTTCCGGCCTCGCGGCGGCGCGTGGGGACACGGGCCTGGCGGTGGGAAACATCGTGGGATCGAACATCCTCAACCTGAGTCTTCTCCTCGGCGTAGCGGCCCTCATCGCCCCGGTTCCGGTCGCCGCCTCGGTGATGCGGCGAGAAGTGCCGCTCGCCGTGGCCGGAGTTGCGTTGTTCGGGCTGATCGCCCTGTTCGGGCTCGACGTCACCAGCGCCACCGTGCTGGCCGTGGCCTGTGCCGCCGCCCTTTGGCTGTTGATCCGGTGGGCGCGGCCGAGCCGGCCGGATCCGGTATCGGCGGAGGAGGTACGCGAAGGGCTCGAGGCGGATCCCGTGCCCGTACGAAAATGGTGGGCCGAGCCGATTCGCGCCCTGCTGGGGTTGGCCGGGGTGCTGGCCGGCGCACAGATGCTGGTGGTCGGCGCCTCCGGGGCGGCGGCCGCGCTCGGCGTCTCACAGACCGTCATCGGCTTCACCGTGGTGGCGATCGGCACCTCGTTGCCGGAGCTCGTCACGACGGTGCAGGCGCAACGCCGCGGCGAGTCCGACCTGGTGGTCGGGAACCTGTTCGGGAGCAACCTGTTCAACAGCCTGGCCGGCGGCGCGGTGATCGGGTTCGCGGACGGCACGAACCCCGCGCATGGCGGGATAGTGCTGGTCAGCGTGATGGTCTCGGGCGCGTTCCTCGCCGGACTGCTGCTGTTCCGCGGCCGGCGTCTCACCAGCCGCCACGGTGTCCTGCTCGGCCTGGCATACCTGGGGACGATCCCGCTGCTGCTCTCCAGCTGAACGCCGACGGCGCACCGGCTGGACCGTCCCTGCGCAAGAGCGTTCAAGACGCCATTGCGACTCGGCGGCCAGACTCTCGGGCATGGCTTCCATCATCATCGACATCCCGATCGCAGTGTCAGCCGACGCGGCCTGGGCGGTGATCGGCGATTGGGCGACCGGCCCGTCCCGGATGGCCCCCGGCTGGGTCACCGACGTACGGACCGAGGACGACCACCGCATCGTGACGTTCGCGAACGGAGCTGTCTTCCGGGAACGCCTCATCGGCATCGACGAGAAGGAACGGCGCCTCGCCTATGCCACCAACGGCGACGCCATCCATCCCGACCACCACAACGCGTCCATGCAGATCTTGCCCGCCGGCGCCACGTCCTGCCGCCTGTACTGGGTTCAGGACGTCCTTCCGGACACCCTCGCCGCCCGCCTCGAGGCAGGCATGACGGCGAGCGCGAGCGTCATCAAGTCGACCCTCGACTCCTCCGACGCGATCCCCTGATACAGAGCGCCGTCTCATGGTGACGATGCATGCCACCGGCGGGGCAAATCGAAGGGAGCCGAGCGTCCGCACTTTGACATGGGGCGCGGCAGCCGAAAACAAACAACGGTGCGGACCGCCTGGGAGGCGGCCCGCACCATCTGCGGGTAGCGGTGGTGCCAAGAGTTGCGGCTAGAGGTCGGCCGCGGTCACCCGGGAGGATTCGTACGTCGTGTGGGCCTCGGGAAGGCCGGGCACGGTGGACACGTCCTTGACCAGCATGCCGGTCGTGGCGTCGATGGTCAGCACCTCGCCGCCTTCGCCGCCGAACACCTCGGAGCCGGCGGTGATCGTCAGCGTGGCCTTGCCGTCGGTGGTCGAGTCCTTGACGCTGACCGCGGAGATGGTGGACAGCAGGCGCAGCACGCCCGCCCGGACCTGCGTGTTGCCGTCGCCGGCGGACAACGCTTCGGTGCTGTACGTCCACAAGGCATTGTCGAAATGCCGCTGCACGGCCTGCGGGCTGTACGGCTTGGGCTGGTAGGTGCCGCCCTTCTGCTTGACGATCGCCGCGGCGGCGGCCTGCTGCTTGTCCCACTTCGCCTTCTGCGCGGCGGGGTCGAGGCCGATCAGCGGGTCCTTGGCCGCCTTGAGCATCCGGGTGCGGCCGTCGGCCGGGCTGCTGTCCGCTGCGGCGACGGCCGCCTTGAGGAGCGGAGCGTAGCCGCCGGCCTTCATCTGGTCCTGGTGGCGGGTGATCGCCCGCTTGATGTCCGTCACGCTGTCGCCCGTGTAGATCGCATGACCGTCGGTGTACAGCGTGTAGACGACCTGCATGGTCTTGGTGCCGTGGGCCTGAGTCGCCTTCACCAGCCACGCGTCCCCCGACGTCGGGGTCAATGTCGTGATGGAACCGGCCAGCGTCAGCAGCGGCGCACGGTCGGCGGACCCCTCGACGGCGGCCGATTCTACGGCGGCCGGCCCTACGGCGGCCGGCGAATCCTTGCCGGCTACCGCGCTCCCGGTCGCCGACGAGTTGAGCACCACGGCGACGATAGCCGCCGCGGCGGCAACCCCCACTCCGGCGCCGATGCCCAACCGGCCCGCGACGCCGATCCCGCGGCGGCGCTGAATCGCCGGGCCGGATTCGTGATCCCGCGTGGTTGTCGTTTCCATGGTGGAAGTCGTCTCCATAGTCGTGTCCTCCGCTGATATCGCGCCCAGCAACCGCACGGTGCCGGGGTCGGCCATCGCCGCCCGCAGCACCGACCGTGCCCGCTGATACGCCTCCGGGCGCAGTGGTTCCGCGCTGCCCAACTCACCGACCAGATCGAGCTCGTCGGTCATCGGTGTCTCTCCTTCGCGCTGTTGCGATCCTTCAGAAGCGCGGACACCCCCGGCGCGTCGCGCAATGCCGTGCGAGCCTGGCTCAGCAGCCGCCGGGCGGTGCCGGCCGGCATGCCGAGCGCCCGCGCGGCGTCGGCCGCGGTCAGGTCCTCCCAGGCGACGAGCCTCAGGACCTCCCGCTCTTCGGGCTTGAGCCGCATCAGGGCCGACCGGAGCACGGCCCGGGCGTCCACGCCCAGGTCCACCGCCGACCACGGATCCCATCCGGCGGCCAGGTCCGCCACGTCCGCGACCAGGTCCTCGGCCGGCCGGGACCGCCAGTAGCGGCGCAACCGGTTCAGCGCCACCCCGTACAGCCACGGCCGCGCGTCGTCGTACGACCGGTCGTACGATCGCCGCGACTCGAACGCCGCCACCCAGACCTCGCCCAGCAGGTCCTCGGCCGCGTCGCGCCCCGCCCGGCGAGCGAGGTACGAGCCGACCGCGACCTCATGACGCCCGACCACCTCCACGAAGGCGTCGACGTCGCCATCCAGCGACCGGCCTATCAAATCCGCATCCGAAGCCATGGCCCTCCTCGGCGAACTCCGCGCTTCCAACCTGACATTGCCAAGCCGCCGGCAAAGTGTTCAGCGCCGTGACGCGAACCGTGCAGGTGTTGTGGTGCGGACAGAATGTGGGGAGCGGCCCTTGACGGGCCGCTCCCCACTCAGACGCCGAGCATCTTGCCGTTCAGGCCGTCACCGCCGGGGCACGACCAGCAGGGTGATCGAGTTCGCCGGGTACGTCGCGGTGATGGTGCCGCAGTACACGGCGAGGTTGTCTCCTCGTACGATCGAATTCAGGTCGGCCGGGCCGTAAGTGAACCGCTGGACCTTGGCCGTGTCGTTGACGCCGGTCACCGACAGCGGCGATGTCAGATCGCCGCCGGTCTTGTTGACGACCATGATGGTCAGCGCCTTGTCGGACGAGCGCTGCGCGCCGTAAACGGCCAGCTGCCCCTGGTCGCTGCTGGTCGCCGACACGCTCACGTCGCCGAACCGGCCGCCGGCGCCGTCGTAGTTGCGGTACATCCGGAAGGCGTACGCGCCGGGCTGCGTCGGTTGCGGCTCGCCCCAGATGGTGGCCAGGTCGAGACCCTCACGGCCGAAGATGCCGAGGACGTCGGCCTGGGCCAGCGCGCCGTTCATGTCGTCCAGCGCGCCCCAGTTGTATTCGGTGATGGCCACCTTCGTGCCGGGGTAGTACTGGGCGACCCACGCCTTCATCGTGCGGATGAACTGCAGCGGCGGCGCGTTGACGCCGCTGGGGCCGATCCACGACTCCTCCACGTACGTCGGATCCCACAGCGACCGGGTGGAGCGCAGCCGCAGCGCGTTGGACTCGGCGTCCTTACCGCCGCTGATCTGCGGATAGTAATGCTGGTCGAAGTAGTCGAGGAAGCGCTTGCCGCCGTGGGCGGCGCCGTAGTCCCGCATGTTCTTCAGGTACCACTGCGAGAGGTTGAGCCCGCCGTGCGCGGCCGCGTCGGCGCCGGGTGCACATCCGTCCAATCCGGACGCGACCCACTCGCAATAGCCCCAGCCGGACGGGCCCAGCACCGCCGCGGTGCGGTCGGCGGCCTTGATGGCGGCGGCGGTCGCGGTGCCCTTGCCACCCAGCTCGTCGTAGCTCACCGGGTCGGGGTGCACGTCGCGATGGGTGGAGCTCCACAGCACCGGCTCGTTGTCGAGCTCGTAGATCCGGACGCCGCCCTTCGCCGCGGTGCCGAACTTGCCGACGAGGTGGGAGACCATCGCGCCGTCGAACGACGCGTCCGCCGGGATCGACGTGTCGGTGGGCTCCGCCCCGGTCAGGTTGGCGCCGTTGAGCTGGCCGTTGCCGCAGTTGGCGTCCCACTCGTCGAACCGGTCCTGCTGCGGGAACCGGGTCGCCGGGAACCCGCAGGCGAACGGGTGCGACGAGGGCGAGTCCTTGGCCACCCAGCCGATCATCGGCACGGTGACCACCTGCTTGGTGCCGCGGTCGCGGTTGGTCTGGACGAACGACTCGAGCGTGTTGCTGTCGCCCGCCACGATGTTCTCGAAGTACCAGTCGCTGCCGGTGTTGTACGTGTGGTTGCGGAAGTTGTAGCGGCTGCTCGCGTTGCCGCCCCAGCGGGCCACCGGCATGCCGATCTCGGCGGCGAAGGCCGGGTCGGCGCCGTTGAGCCCGTAGATGTCCGGGCTGATGGCGTGCCGGGCGGCGAACGCGTTCACCGAGAGGGTGAGCCCGGTCGCCGCGGCGGCCGGGGATGAGACCGCGAAGGTGCCGGCCACCAGAACGGCGGTCACGCCGATGGCGGTGATCGATCGCGGCTTGCGCCGTCGTTGAGGACTCATCCCAGGCTCCCGGAGCTACCGTATACATTGACAGACTTCGATCAGAGTGGCCGGATGCCGGCGGCTAGTCAAGAAGTCAGGGTCCATCTTTGGTTGGCGCCGGAGCCGCAGGACCAGAGCACGATCTTGGTGCCGTTCGCGGTGGCGGCGCCGGTGGCGTCGAGACACAGGCCGGACTGGACGCCGGTGATGGTGCCGTCGGCGTTGAGGTTCCACTGCTGGTTGCTCTGACCGTTGCAGTCCCAGATGACGGCCTTGGTGCCGTTGGCGGTGCCGCGGTTGTACGCGTCCAGGCACTTGTTTCCGTAGATCGTGAGCCGCTTGTCCGAGGTGTACGTCCACGACTGGTTGGTCTGGCCGTTGCAGTCCCACAGCTGGGCCTGCGTGCCGTTGACGGAGCTGAAGTTGTCGATGTCGAGACAGCGGCCGGATTGCCGGCCCACGATCGCCCCGGTACGGCTGCCGGAACCCGACCCGTCGGTGCCGCTGACGGTCAGCAGCACGGCCTGGCCGGACGGCACGCTCGCGGTGTAGCCGGAGGCGAAGGACCCCAGATCGGTGCCGGTCCACGGGTCGCGCACGGCCGCCGTGCCGGTCAGGCCCAGGCTGGACCAGCGGGCGGTGATGTTGGCGGTGGCGCCGGTGCGGTTGAGCAGGAGCACGGCTCGTCGGCCCGTACCCGTCAAGGTCTTGCTGTAGACCTGCAGGCCGGTCGCGTCCTCGGCGACCCTGGTGCCCTGCCGGCCGAGCGGGTCCTGATCGATCGCGATGACCTCGCGGTTGGTCAGGATGGCCCGGGTCTCGGCGCTCATCGTCGCGAGGTTGTTGCCGGCGAGCAGCGGCGCGCCGGAGATGGCCCACAGCCCCAGATGCGTACGATTCTGCGCCGCGCTGAAGTTGGGCATGCCGACGATGAGCATGTCAGGGTCGTTGTAGTGGCCGGGGCTCTGCGCCGTGGGGTGTTGCGCGGAGTCGAAGTTGGCCAGCACCCGGCTCATCGAGGCGCTCTCGCCGTAATAGATGATGTCCTGGCTGGTGCGCCACATCGTCGAGATGCCCGGCGCCCAGTTCCACGGGCCGCCGTTGCCCCAACTGCAGATCGAGAAAACCATGGGCCGGCCGGTCTGAGCGGTCGCGCGCGCGATCGAGTCGCTGATTGCCGTGTACGCGCTCTGCGGGTTGAGCCCTTCGGCGTTGCCACCGCACCAGTCCACCTTGACGAAGTCGAAGCCCCATCGGGAGAACTGCAGGAAATCCTGGTCGTAGTGACTCTCGCTGCCGGAGCCCGGCGCGGCGGGCCGGCCGGTCGGGTAGTAGTAGCCGCATCCGTCCCGCCCGGCGTCGGTGTAGATGCCGGCCTTGAGCCCCTTGCTGTGGATGTAGTCGGCGATCGCCGCCATCCCGCCCGGCCATTCGGACGTGTCCACGGTGATGTTGCCGGCGGCGTCCCGGGTGCCCTGCCACCACCCCTCGTCGATGTTGACGTACTGGTAGCCGGCGTCCTTGAGCCCCGCCGAGACCAGGGCGTCGACCTGGCCCTTGATCACGTTGTAGTTGATTTTCGCGGCGAACGTGTTCCACGACGCCCAGCCCATCGGCGGGGTGCTGACCACGTTGTTCGGCGCGGCCGCCGCCGGCCCGTTGCCGACCGTCAAAGTCGCCACCCCCATGCCCAGCGCCAGCAGGGCGCGAAGAACACCTCTTGCCTTCATGACGAGGCCCTTCCGTCGCGGGACGCCCGAATTGATCGGTAAACGTCGATGTGATCGTTAACATAGGCCCCGCCGAAGCGAATCGCAAGAAACTTCGAGCCGAATCTTGTTAGCGTTCACAAGCCGGTATGCTCACGGGCGATGGAACCGCCACGCACCGCCACTGTCGTCGTCGACGACGGCACGCCGATCGCCTATCACTGCTGGGAACCGGACGCCGGTGCCGACGCCCACCCGGTCCCGGTCGTCCTGCAACATGGCTTCACCGCGCACACCATGGTCGACTGGCTCGACCCCGGCACCGTCGCCGGTCTCACCGCCGCCGGGCGCCGCGTGGTCGGCGTCGATGCCCGCGGCCACGGCCGATCCGGGAAGTCGCCCGACGCCGCGCGCTACGGCGAGCGGCGGATGGCCACCGACCTCCTCACGGTCGTCAACGTGCTCGACGTGCCCGCCTTCGACCTCGTCGGCTATTCGATGGGCGCCGTCATTGCCCTGCTCGCCGCGGCCACGCCGGCTGCCGTCCGCCGGCTCGTCGTCGGTGGCGTGGGCGCCGGCATCGTCGAGGTCGGCGGCGTGGACACCCGTACGCTGCCGAACGGCCGGCTGGCCCGGGCCTTCCTGGCGGAGGAGCCGGACGATCTGCCGCCCGAGGCCGCGGGCATGCGCGCGTTCGCCGAAATGCTCGGCGACGATCTGCCGTCGCTGGCCGCGCAGGCCCGGGCGGTCCATCGCGACGGCATCGACCTCGCCGCCATCACCGCCGAGACGCTGGTCATCGCCGGCGACGCCGACCCGCTCGCGGTACGCCCGCACGTTCTCGCCGAGGCGATCGCGGGTGCCCGGCTGCGCCTGGTCGCCGGCGGGCACGACGTCATCGGCAGCAGCCCCGACTTCCGGTCCGCGATCATCGAATTCCTCAGCCGCTGAAACACGAGAGCCGCTGAAATACGAGAGCCTTCTACGGGCGGTCGATGGCGAGCACCCCGGGAAGTCCGGCGAGGCCGGCCTTGAGGTCGCGAGTCAGCACCGTTCGCCCGGTCTCGGCAGCGTGGGCGGCGATGATCAGATCGTGTGCGCCGCGTGGGGTGCCTGTTCTGCGCACATGGGCGATCAGGCGGGCGTGCTGGACGGCCGTTGCCTCGGTGTAGGCGAGGACGTCGACCGCGCTTTGGATTGCAGCGAGAGCGCGAGCCCGCGAGGCGGCACGTTCGGCGGTGTCGGCCAGTTCGATCCCGACTCGATACTCGGCGACGGTGATCGCGGCGACGGCGAGTTCGTCATCGTCGAGGGCCGCCCGGTCGATCGTGCCACGCTCGTAGGCGATCAGGACGTTGGTGTCGAGGATCAGGCGTCGGCCCATGGGTCACCACGCTCGGGGTCCAGCAGGGCCACCGCCGCCGCGATGTCTTCGGCGAATCGGTCGTCGGGTGGTGGGACGTCGGCGAGGGCCGCGCGGAGATCCGAACCGGTTCGCCGGCGGGCCGGTCCGATCTCGGCCACCGGGTGATTGCCACGGGTGATGGTCACGGTCTCGCCTTGCTCGATGGCGTCGAGCAGATCGGAGAAGTTCCGTGATGCCTCGGTGGCGGTCATCGTCCGCATACCGCCAGCGTATCTGATTATCTGATCCGGCGTCCAGGACGTGGCATGGCAGGCCGTAGGTCGGCCGTTCCGGGGGCGGCGCCCGGTGGTAGGCATGACACATGGTGGTCCCGGTACTGGCGACGCTGTGCGCGGTGCTTCTCGCTGCCCACCTGGTCACGCTGCTGCGACGGCGGCCGGGCGGACTGGGCACGGCCGCCGAGCGCGCCACCTTCGACACCCTGCACACGGCCAGCCTCGCGGCCCGGGGACTGCGCGGCGGCCTGACCGCGGCCGGCGCCGGGCGGGCGATCAAGCATCTGCGGCCGCTGCTCGGCGCCTCCGCGCTGGCGCTCGTCGGCCACGAGAGCGCCCTCGCGATGGACGGGCACGGGCATGAGCACCCCGTTGATCCGTACGCGCACGGCAGCGTCGCGCTGGCCGCGGGGCGCACGGTCGTGCTCGGCCGCGCCGACATGGCCTGCCCGGCCGGCTGTCCGGTGCAGACGGCCGTCGTCGCGCCGCTGATCGACGGCGGCACCCCGGTGGGCGCCCTGATCGCGTACGCCCATCAGCCCTCGGCGATCCTGCTGCGCGCCGTCGAGGAGGTGGCCTCCTGGATCGGGGAGCAGCTGGAGCTGGGCTCGGCCGACCTGCACGAGCGGGTGGTGGCCGAGGCGGAGCTGCGCGCGCTGCGGGCGCAGATCAGCCCGCATTTCCTCTACAACTCGCTCAACGCGGTGGCCACGTTCGTCCGTACCGACCCGGAACGGGCCCGCGAGCTGGTGCTGGAGTTCGCCGACTTCACCCGGTACGCGTTCCGGCAGCGCGGGAACTTCGCGACGCTGTCCGACGAACTGCGCAACACCGAGCGATATCTGGTCCTGGAGCAGGCGCGCTATGGCGACGCGCTGAAGGTGTCGCTTCGGGTGGCGCCGGAGGTGCTGCCGACCGCTGTGCCGTTCCTGGTGCTGCAGCCGCTGGTGGAGAACGCGGTGCGGCACGGAATGGACGGCGGGCGCGAGGCGATCACCGTGTCGATCGTCGCGGCCGACGAGGGCGAGACCGCGCTGCTGACCGTCGAGGACGACGGGATCGGCGCCGACCCGGCGGTGATCCGCAATGCGCTGATCGGCGACGGGCCGCGGGCGGGCGAGCGTCCGGTGGGTCTGAGCAATGTTGACTCTCGTCTGCGGCAGGTGTTTGGTGACAGGCATGGGCTCGTGGTCGAGACAGCACCCGGGGCCGGCACCAAGGTCACCCTCCGCATCCCGAAGTTCGCCCCCGGGATCACCGCCGGGAGCTGACGGGATCCGCGCTGACGGGATCCGCGCTGACGGGATCCGCGCTGACGGGATCCGCGCTGACGGGATCCGCGCTGACGGGATCCGCGCTGACGGGATCCGCGCGCTCGTGCTCGACGATGAGTCGCACGCCCGCGACGAGATCTCCTTCCTGCTCGAGGGCGACCCGCGGGTGGCCTCGGTGCGGACCGCCGCGTCCGGCGCCACCGCCCTGAAGCTGCTCAGCACCGAGGTGTTCGACGTGCTGTTCTGCGACATCCGGATGCCCGGGCTGAACGGGCTCGAGCTGGCCCGGCTGACCGCCCAGTTCACCACGCCGCTGTCGATCGTGTTCGTCACCGCCTACGACGACCACGCGGTGGAGGCGTTCAGCCTGCAGGCCACCGACTACGTGATGAAACCGATCCGGGCCGAGCGGCTGCGCAAGGCGGTGCGCCGGGCCTGCGCGGTCCGCGACGGCCGGGCCGAGCCCACCGGCCCGGACGAGGAGGACGAGGTCATTCCGGTGGAGCTGGGCGGGGTCACCCGATTCGTGCGGCGCTCGCAGGTCCGGTACGTCGAGGCGCACGGCGACTACGCCCGCCTGCACACCGACGGCGGCGAGCAGCATCTGATCCGGACCACCCTCAGCGTCCTGGCGGAGCGGTGGTCGGCGGCCGGCTTCGTCCGGGTGCACCGCAGCGTCCTGGTCCAGCTGGCCCGGGTGGACGAGATGATCCGCTCGGTGGACGGGCACACCGTGCTGCGCCTGGGCGCCGACGAGTTGACGGTGAGCCGGCGGCACTATCGCGAGGTGCGCGACCGGCTGGCCCGCCGGTGATCGAGCCACGCCGGGTCCGAGTGGTGCACCCCCGCACCGACGCGGCGTCGCGCGGGCCGCTGCCGCCGGCCGTGCCCGCCGAGGATGCCGGGACCGAGGTCGACGAGATCTACCTCCGGTCGCTGATCCGTGGGCAGGCCCGGCTCGCGCTCCTGGTGGTCGCGGCGACCGCGGTGCTGCTCGGCGGGGTGGCCGTGCTCGGCGCGGTGTGGCCGGCTTTCGACCGTACGAGGATCGCCGGCGTCCCGGTGGCGTGGCTGATCCTCGGCGTCGCCGTCTATCCGCTGCTGATCTCGCTGGCCTGGCTGGCCGTCCGGGAGGCGGAGCGCAACGAGGACGACTTCCGCTCGCTGACCGGCCGCCGATGAGCCCGGCTCTCGCCACGGTCGTCCTGGTCAGCGTGGTGACCATCGGCGCGGGCGCGCTGGGCCTGCGCCGGACCCGCACCACCGGCGACTTCTACGTCGCCTCGCGGGCCGTGACCCCACGTTGGAACGCGGCCGCCATCGGCGGGGAGTATCTGTCCGCCGCGTCGTTCCTCGGCGTCGCCGGCCTGATCCTCGCGTACGGATATGACGCCTTGTGGTATCCGGTCTGCTACACCGCCGGTTATCTGATCCTGCTGGCCGTCGTCGCGGCGCCGCTGCGCCGCAGCGGCGCCTACACGCTCCCGGACTTCGCGCAGATCCGGCTGCAGTCCACGAACGTCCGGCGGGCGGCCGGCGTGCTCGTGGTGATCATCGGCTGGCTGTACATGGTGCCGCAGCTGGGCGGCGCGAGCCTCACGCTGAGCACCCAGCTCGGCGCGCCGAGATGGCTGGGCGGGCTGGTGGTGTGCCTGGTCGTGCTGACCGCGGTGACGGCCGGCGGCATGCGCTCGATCACCTTCGCGCAGGCGATCCAGTTCTGGATCAAATTCCTGGCCCTGCTCATCCCGGCGGTGGTGCTGATCGGCGTGTGGCAGCACCGCACGAACGCCGAGCTGCGCTACCCGGTGGCGCAGGCCCGGGTGGTGGTGCCGGTCGACCGGGACACGACGGTACGGCTGCCGGTGGACGAGCGGCTGACGGTGCACGGCTCGGTCGACGACCGCCCGGCCGGCGGACCGGTCGACCTGACCGCCGGCCCGCACCGGCTGGGCGCCGGAACCACCGTGACGCTGCGCCGCGGCGATGCCGTGCCGGTCGTGGCCCGGCTGCCGGCCAACACCCGTACGTCCTGGCTGACGCCGCTCGATTCCGGCATCCCGCACCCGCTCTACGCCAGCCTCTCGCTCATCCTCGGCGTCTGTCTCGGGACCGTGGGGCTGCCGCACGTGCTGGTGCGCTTCTACACCAACTCGGACGGGCGCGATTCCCGGCGTACGACGTTTGTGGTGATCGTTCTGCTCTCGCTCTTCTATCTGTTGCCCACGGTCTTCGGCACGCTGGCCCGCCGGTTCGCGCCGGATCTGCTGCTGACTGGCAACACCGACGCCACCGTGCTGGAACTGCCGGGCCGGATGCTGGGCGGCATGCCCGGAGTCTGGCTGGGCGCGCTGGTCACCGCGGGCGCGTTCGCGGCGTTCCTGTCCACCGTGTCCGGTCTCGCTGTGTCGGTGGCCGGGGTCCTGGGCCAGAGCCTGGTGGGCGAGCGCCGGGCGCTGCGGCGGCTGCGGATCCGGTCGTTCCGGCTCAGCGCCGTCGTCGCGCTCGCCGTCCCGTACGTGGTGAGCCTGCGTAGCGAACGACTCGGCCTGGCCGTCGTCGTGGCGCTGGCCTTCACGGTCGCCGCGTCCACCTTCTGCCCGTTGCTGGTGCTGGGCATCTGGTGGAGCCGGCTGACCGACGCGGGCGCGCTGGCCGGGATGGCCGTGGGCGGCACGCTGTCGCTGTTCGCCGCGCTGGCGACGCTGGCCGGCCGGGATCCGGCGGGCTGGCCGGGTGCGGTGCTCGGGCAGCCGGCCGTGTGGACGGTGCCGATCTCGTTCGCCGTCATGATCGTGGTGTCGCTCGCCTCCGCGGGGCGAGTGCCGGACGGCGCCGGGCGCATCATGCTCCGCCTGCACACCCCGGAGGCGCCGGTCGCCGGTGGCCGCTGATCGCGCTCCGGCGACCGGCGGGCGCAACCCCACGGCCGCAGATCGACGGTCGGGCCCGGTCGGCGATCGCTTCCGAGGACCGGCCGCGAGCGGTGGAAACATCCCGCTCGAGGGGGTGCTTCCCCGCATCCCGGTATGAGAGGAGCTTCGATGGCGACTACAACCGACTCCATCGGCGACCGTTCCCTCGACGTCCCCCGCTTCGGCTTCGGCGCGGGCGTCGCCGATCCCGGGCCGCTCGGCCTGGCCGGTTTCGCCAGCACGACCTTCTTCCTGTCCACGGTCAACGCCGGCCTGCTGCCCAAGTCGGTGACCGCGGTCGTGCTGGGCCTGGCCCTGTTCTACGGCGGCGTGGCGCAGTTGCTGGCCGGCATGTGGGAATTCGTCAAGGGCAACACTTTCGGCGCGTTGGCGTTCTCCTCGTTCGGCGGGTTCTGGCTGTCGTACTGGTTCCTGGTGGCCCACGTGGTCGGCGGGCTCAAGGCCGACGCCGGTGACATCAGCAACGCGATCGGCGTCTTCCTGCTGATCTGGACCATCTTCACGGCGTACATGACGGTCGCGGCGACCCGGGTGTCGCTCGCCGTGCTGGCCGTCTTCGCCGCGCTGACCCTGACCTTCCTGTTCCTGACGCTGGGCGAGTTCGTCGACGAGTCCTTCACCAAGGTCGGCGGCTGGCTCGGCATCATCACGGCGATCATCGCGTGGTACGCCTCCTTCGCGGCGGTGACCAACGCGACCTACAAGCGCGTCGTGCTCCCCGTGTTCCCCCGGGTCTGACATGAGCGAGACGCTGTCCAATCTGCTGCATGAGGAACGGCGGTTCGCGCCGCCCGAAGCGTTCGCGGCGGCCGCGAACGTCACCGCCACGGCCTACCAGGAGGCGGCCGCCGACCGGCTCGCCTTCTGGGCCACCCAGGCGCGCAGGCTGACCTGGGCGACCCCGTGGTCGGAGGTGCTCGACTGGTCGGCCGCGCCGGTGGCCCGCTGGTTCGTGGGCGGCCGGCTGAACGTCGCGTACAACTGCGTCGACCGGCACGTCGAGGACGGCCACGGCGACCAGGTGGCGTTCCGGTGGGAGGGCGAGCCGGGCGACACCCGGACGATCACCTACGCCGAGCTCAAGGACATGGTCTGCCGGGCCGCGAACGGGCTGGCCGAGCTGGGCGTACGCGCCGGTGACCGGGTCGCGATCTATCTGCCGATGATCCCGGAGACGGTCGTGGCCATGCTGGCCTGTGCCCGGCTGGGCGCCCCGCACACCGTGGTCTTCGGCGGCTTCTCCGCCACCGCGCTGTCCGACCGGATCCTGGACTGCGACGCCCGAGTGGTGATCACCGCCGATGGCGGCTACCGTCGCGGCGCCGTGTCGGCGCTCAAGCCGGCCGTGGACGAGGCGCTGCAGCGCTGCCCCGATGTGCGCTCGGTGCTGGTGGTGCGGCGCGGCGGCAACGAGGTCGGCTGGACCGAGGGCCGGGACGTGTGGTGGCACGAGCTGGTCGACCGGCAGTCCGCGGAGCACACGGCCGAGCCGTTCGACGCGGAACATCCGCTGTTCGTCATGTACACCTCGGGCACCACCGGAAAGCCCAAGGGGATCCTGCACACCAGCGGGGGCTACCTGACCCAGGTGGCGTACACCCATCACGCGGTCTTCGACGTCAAGCCGGACGAGGACCTCTACTGGTGCGGCGCGGACATCGGCTGGATCACCGGGCACAGCTACATCGTCTACGGGCCGCTGGCCAACCGGACAACCTCTTTCCTGTACGAGGGGACGCCGAACACGCCGAGCGAGCACCGCTGGTGGGAGATGATCGAGCGGTACCGGATGACCATCCTCTACACCGCGCCGACCACGATCCGCACCTTCATGAAGTGGGGCCCGGAGATCCCGGCCGCGCATGACCTGTCGTCGTTGCGCCTGCTCGGTTCGGTCGGCGAACCGATCAACCCGGAGGCGTGGATGTGGTACCGGTCGGTGATCGGCGGCGATCGTTGCCCGGTGGTGGACACCTGGTGGCAGACCGAGACCGGCGCCATCATGATCAGCCCGCTGCCCGGGGTGACCGCGACGAAACCCGGCTCGGCCATGACCGCGCTGCCCGGCGTCGGGGCCGACGTGGTCGATCAGGACGGCGTGCCGGTGCCGAACGGCGGCGGCGGGATGCTCGTGCTGACCGAGCCGTGGCCGGCGATGACCAGGGGGATCTGGGGCGACCCGGAGAGGTTCCAGGAGACGTACTGGGCGCGCTTCGCGGCGCAGGGTTTCTACTTCGCCGGCGACGGGGCGAAGAAGGACGAGGACGGGGACCTGTGGCTGCTCGGCCGGGTCGACGACGTCATGAACGTCTCGGGGCACCGGATCTCCACCACCGAGGTGGAATCGGCGCTGGTCTCCCACCCCACGGTGGCCGAAGCGGCGGTGGTCGGCGCCACCGACCCGACGACCGGCCAGGCCATCGTCGCGTTCGTCATCCTGCGCACCACCGAGCCGGCCGACAACCTCGCCGGCACGTTGCGCGACCACGTGGCCAAGGAGATCGGGGCGATCGCCAAGCCGCGGCAGATCCTGGTCGTCCCCGAGTTGCCGAAGACCCGCTCCGGCAAGATCATGCGCCGGCTGCTGCGCGACGTCGCCGAGAATCGCAAGCTCGGCGACGTCACCACGCTGACCGACTCCACGGTGATGGACCTCATCCGCGACAAGCTGCCGTCCGCACCGGCGGACGGCTGAGCTCCTCGGCAGCCCGGCGGCTCGGTCAGATGTCGCGAGCCATCAGCAGCGAGTCGCCGGGACCGCCGCCGGCCGAGAAGCGCTCGGCCACGGCGGTCCAGCCGCGCCTGGCGTACAGGTGGCAGGCGGGCTCGGCCAGCGAGTTGCAGGCCAGGATCGCGGTCGCGGCGGGGGAACCGGCGATCAGCAGGTCGTGGGCCAGCTTGCCGAATCCGCGGCCCTGCGCCCGCGGGTGGACCGCCAAATGCACGACCTCGAGGCAGAGGTCGCCCATCCAGCGGTCCGCCCGATCGTCGCCGACCGCCTCGGCGGCCCGGTCGCGCCACCAGTCGCCGGGGCGGGCGAGCAAAGCCAGGCCGAGGCCGATCGGGCCCGCGTCGTCCGTCACGATCACCACGCGTACGCCGTCACGCTCCGAGGCGTACCGCCGCACCCGGGCGACGAAGCCGTCGGCCTGTTCCGGTCCCTCGTGGTAGGGCGGCCGGCCGAAGGCCGCCGCATAAACCGCGCGTCCCGCCGCCAGCATTTCCCCGGGCGGCTCGCCCAGGAACAGATGAGCCTGCAACCCGTGCTCCGCTTCGGCCGCGGTGGACTTCGACATGTCCTCAGGCTAGGGGCCCGGCGTCGTCCGGTGTGGAACCGTCGATGCCGGCCTGGGCCAGCGTCTCGCCCAGCAGCGGGGCGAACTTCATCAGGTTCTCCCCGTACGTGACGAGCACCCGGCCGCGGCGTACGAACTGCAGGCCGTCGCCGAGATCCGGATTGTGCGCGCAATACAGTCGGCCCACCGGGCGCGGCTCGACGAACGGCAAGTGCTCGGCGACAAAGGCGGTCACCGCCTCGAGCGACGCCTGTTCCGCCGGCTGCCGTCCGCCCGCCCAGCTCACCAGCGCCGGATCGACTTGGCCGCCGACCGCCCACCGGCCCGGCGCGGCCGCATGCTGGTACGTCCCCAGCACGTCGCCGGCCGGCTGCGTGATCCAGCACTGCAATGGCGCCGGCGCCTCGGCGCGGATCGGGAAGCTGACCCGCAGATGGTGCTCCAACGTGGACGGCGTCTCGATGCCGACGCCGGCGGCCAGCGCGGAGGTGCCGGCGCCTGCGCAGATCACGGCCGCGTCGAAGGTCTCCGAGGCGGAGCCGGCGGTTACCCGTACCCCTGCCGGGGTCTCCTCGACGGCATCGACGCGCGCCCGGCGAAGGTGGTTGCCGACGGCCCCGGTCAGGAATTCGCGGATCCGGTCTACCCGGATGACACCGCCGGCCGGGTCGACCAGGGCCGGGCCGGCGAAGGCGCGAGCCGGCAGGCGCAGCAGCGGCGATCCCGGATCCGTCACGTCGTGGGCCGCGCCCGCCGCGGCCATCGCGTCGGCCCACTTCTCTGCCTCGGCGCCGCTGACCACGGTGCCGACTTCGTCGACCAGCGCGGTCCCGGCCCGCTCGCTCCACTCGGCGAACAGCGCCCGGGATCGCTCGGCCAGGGCCACCATGTCGGGGTAGGCGTGCGCCAGACGGAAGATCCGGGTGTCGCCGGCGGAGCGCTCGCCCATCGGCTCGCCGGACTCATAACACCGGACGTCGGCTCCGCGCCGGAGCAACGCGACCGTCGCGGACAGGCCGACGACCCCACCACCGACCACTGCCACCTTCATAGTCGCGACGCTATCAGCGCCGGCCGGTGGCAGAGGCCGGCCCGGCGGCCGGGGTCGTGGCTCGCGTCGACCCGGAACGGGTGCGCAGGCTGCGCGCCAGGGCGGGGATCATCACCGCCGCCGCGACGAGGTGCAACGCGACGAGGGCGGCGACGGTGGCGGCGTTTCCCCCGGAGAGGAACGGCGCGACCAGCGAGATCGCGGTCAGCGGCACTGCCGTCTGGACGAATCGCTTCGCGGGCTGAGCGCTCCACCGCAGGAGAGCGCCGGCGATGACGACGCCGGCCAGCGAGAAGAGGCCGGTCATCACGGCGAAACCGGGCAGCGGGATCGCCTCGCCGCCGTCGGGCAGCTCGAAGTCGACGCCGGCGGCCTTGGCCAGCGCGGCGGCGAGGGTGGTGGCGGCCATTGCCGCGAGCGTGGCAACCAGGCCGATGCCGGCGAGCCCGCGGAACAGGTGGGTGCGGCCGGTCCGGGCCGTACTGTTCATGACGGTTCTCCATCGTTCGGCGGTGGGCTTGCGGGTCCGTGCCGGGACTTATTCGGTGCCGTCGGCCGGCAGGCGCTCCGGGAGCCCGAACCGCGGGAACTGGTCGTCGTGGAACGTGAAGATCTCGGTGATCGCTCCGCCGGTGATGCGCAGGACGTCGATCGTCAGCGGCCGGTACGCGCCCTCCCCCTCCTGCCAGAGGTAGTAGGCGACGGCGGGCTGCCGGTTCGCGCAGGTGGGCACCGCGCGCAGGCCCTTCAGGTCCGGGTAGCCGTCCTCGATCCAGTTGTGCACGACCGCGTCGCGGCCGACGTACCGGCCGGGCGTCGGAGGCATCGAGAAGAGGACGTCGTCGCGCAGCATCGCGGCGAGGGCCGGGACGTCCGGGGCCACGCTGGCGTCGGTGAAGCGGCGTACCAGCTCCCGCGTTCCGGCGTCCTCCTCCCCGCCGGTCCAGTCCTGCCGTTCGGCGGGCAGGTGCTCCCGCATGCCGGCCCGGGCCCGCTGCAACGCGCTGTTCACCGAGTTGACCGAGTCGCCGAGCAGCTCCGCGACCTCCTTCGCCGGCCAGCCGAGCACGTCGCGCAGGATCAGCGCCGCCCGCGGGCGCGGCGCGAGATGCTGGAGCGCGACCAGGTACGCCAGCTCGATCGTCTCCCGGGCCACGGCGGCCGTCTCGGGCCCGTCCGCATCACCCGCGGGCAGCTCGTCGAGCAACCGGTCCGGGTAGGGCTGCAACCACAGCACCTCGCCGCCGGTCGCCGGCTCCGGGCGGCGCTTGGCGAGCAGGTCCAGGCAGGCGTTGGTGGCGATCCGGTACAGCCAGGCCCGGAACGTCGACCGCCCCGCGAAGGTCTCCCGCCGGCGCCAGGCGCGCAGGAACGTCTCCTGCACGGTGTCCTCGGCGTCCTCGAACGACCCGAGCATCCGGTAGCAGTGCACGTGCAGCTCCCGCCGGTGCCGCTCGGCCAGCCCCGAGAACTCCGGATCGCCGGCTTCCGGCCGCGTGTCGGCATTCATCGCGTCATCCTTCCGCGTCGTCGTGTCCGTTCGCAGGTATGACGGGCGCGGGCGCGACAACTCATCACTCGAGGCGGCCGGCCGGGCCGATGGGTTCCCCGGCGGCGACCGGCGGGATCGGGCAGATCCGGCCGGACCGCTGCCCACGACGAGCCGCGCCACCGTATTCTCGACTCGAAATCCGGGGTGGCCGGCGAGGCGCGCGCCGAGGAAGGGGAACCATGCGGATCACCGTCCTGGGTGCGGGCTCGTGGGGTACGACGGTCGCGTCCGTGCTCACCCGCCGCGATCACGAATCGCTGATCTGGGCGCGGAACGAGGCCACCGCGGACGAGATCAACGCCAAGCACACCAACGAGCGTTATCTCGCGGGCTTCCCGCTGCCGGCCCGGCTCCGCGCCACCGCCGATCTCGCCGAGGCGGCCGCCCACGCGGAGTTGCTCGTCGTCGGGGTGCCGACCGGGGCGTTCCGCGCCACTCTCGAGAACGTCCGGCCGGATCTGCACCCGTGGATCCCCGTGGTCAGCCTCAGCAAGGGCCTGGAGCGGGACTCGCTGCTGCGGATGACCGAAGTGATCAAGGCGGTGCTGCCGGGACATCCGGCGGCCGCGCTCACCGGTCCCAACCTGGCCAAGGAGATCATGGCGGGTATGGCGGCGGCCACCGTGATCGCGACGGAGGACCTCACCGTCGCCGCCGAGATCCAGCGAGTGTTCCGCCGCGGCCTGCTGCGCGTGTACACCAACCACGATGTGATCGGCTGCGAGGTCGGTGGCGCGCTGAAGAACGTCGTGGCGATCGCCACCGGCATCGCCCAGGGCCTCGGCGTCGGTGACAACACCCGGGCCGGGGTGATCTCCCGCGGGCTGGCCGAGCTGACCACGCTGGCGGTCGCGATGGGCGGCGAGCCGAGCACGCTCGCCGGGCTGGCCGGGATGGGCGATCTGGTGGCGACCTGCATCAGCCCGCACAGCCGCAACCGGCACGTCGGCGAGCAGCTCGGCCGCGGGCGGAGCCTGGACGAGATCCTCGCCGAGATGGGGCAGGTCGCCGAGGGCGTCAAGACCGTGCACGCGGCGGTCCGGCTGGCCGACCGGCACGGTCTGGCGATGCCCATCACGCGTACGATTCACCGCGTCGTCACGGGCGACATCACCGCCGAGCGAGCCTACGACGGCCTGTTGCGCAGCCACCCGGCCGGGCACGAGTCCGAACCGGGGTGATGATCAGCCCACCTCGATCGTGCCGGTGGGCAGCTCGCGGCGCACCACCTTGCCGGTGGCGTTGCGGGGCAGCGCGTCCAGGAACACGACCTCGCGGGGCACCTGGTAACGGGCGAGGTTCGCCCGCACGAAATCCTTGATCGCCTGAGGATCCCGATCGGACGAGCCGGTGGGCACGACGAACGCCCGCAGCCGCTGGCCGAACTCCGGGTCGTCCACGCCGATCACCGCGGCCTCGACCACGTCGTCGCGCGCGGCGAGCAGGTTCTCCACCTCCACGGGGTAGACGTTCTCCCCGCCGGAGATGACCATGTCGTCGTCGCGGCCGTCGATGAACAGCAGGCCCTCCGCGTCGAAGTGGCCCTGGTCGCCGGTGGCCATGTAGCCGTCGATGACCTGCTTGTGCTGTCCGTCGGTGTAACCCTCGAACGGGATGCCGGTCCGCACGAAGACGCGCCCGTGCACGCCGGCCGCGGTGATCCGGCGGTCGTTCGCGTCGTAGAGGGCGACGTGCACGGTGACCGGCGGCTTGCCGACCGTCCCGGGCGCGCGGCGCGCCTCGGCCGGCTGCGCCACCGACGCGACGGCGACCTCGGTGGAGCCGTACACGTTGTAGATCACCTCCCCGAACACGTCGTGGAACCGGCTGGTCAGCTCGGGCGCCAGGGCCGACCCGGCGACGAAGACGGTGGTCAGCGACGACGTGTCGTACCTGCCGATCACCTCGGGGCCGAGGGCAAGGATCCGAGTGAGCATCGTCGGCACCGCGACCAGCATCTGGGCCCGGTGCTCGGCGATCGCCCGGAGGATGCTCTCCGCGTCGAACCGGCGTAGCAGCACGGCGTGGTTGGCCAGCGACAGGCCCACGGTCCAGGCGCCGAAGCCGGTGCTGTGGAACAGCGGCGACGCGAACACCGCGGCGCCCTGCCGGGGGAACGGGACCCGGTCCGCGATCAGGGCGCTGGCCAGCGGCGACACCTTCGTGCGTGGCGCGCCCTTGGGCAACCCGGTGGTGCCGCTGGTGAGGATGATGAAACCGCCGGGCCGCTCCGGCAGCGGCAGCGGCGTGACCGGGTGCGCGGCGATCAGCTCGTCGATGGACGTGCCCGGGGACGAGCCCCAGGTGAGAAAGCGGGGGATGTCGTCCGGCAGGCCGTCGGTCAGCTCGGCGAACTCGCTGTCGTACAACACCACCCGGACCTTCTCCCGCGCTACGACCTCGGCGAGCTGCTGCTTCGCCAGGCCGGTGTTCATCAGGGCCAGGCGCAGCGCGGCGCGGGCGGTGCCGCTGATCGCCAGCAACAGGCCGCGGTGGTCGCGGGCCAGAACCCCGACCACCGACCGATCCGGCAGGCCGAGCTCCGTCAGCGCGTGCGCCAGGGCGTTGGACTGTTCGTCGAGCTCCCGATAGGTCAGGGTGCCGCGTTCGTCGGTCACCGCCGGGGCGTCCGGATGCTCGGCGGCCGCCTTCCTGATCAGGGCGGCCTGCGGTCCGAGCCGGGCGTTGTGGACGGCCGCGCGCAGCAGCCGGCGCGGTTGCCGGAGATTGACGATGCCGATCTGGTGCATCCGCAGGACGGCGTGCAAATGCTCGATCATGGTCGGAGCCCTTGTTCGAGGGTCGGCGGTCGAGTGCGAAGCGGGCATGCGGTGCTGCCTGGCGTGACCGTAGAGGAGTGACCTGCGTCACGGCAAGGGCGGTCCGTCGACGGAGATGGATCTTGCTTCCGGGGGCCGCGTACCGCTATCGTGCTTCGGCTTTTACGGATCTCTAACCATCAGAGGAGAACTCTCCAAAATGACCGCCACCCAGACCGCCGCCACCGGCACGAAGTCCTGGCTCGCCGCCCTGCTGCTCTGCTTCTTCGTCGGCGTCCTCGGCATCCACCGCTTCTACGTCGGCAAGATCGGCACCGGCATCCTCATGCTGATCACCTTCGGCGGCTTCGGCATCTGGACCCTGATCGACTTCATCATGATCGCGGTCGGCAGCTTCAAGGACAAGCAGGGCAACGCTCTCGCCCGCTGACCCGCATGGCGTCACAACCGGGCGCCCGGCCTCGGCCGGGCGCCCGGTCGCGTTCAGTCATCGCTCCTGGCGACATCGGCGGAGAGCCGGAGCGCCGCCACATCCCGGACGACGATCTGGCGGTATCCCGTCGTGACGATGCCGGAGTCGCGCAGATCGCGGATCGCCTTCTGCAGCGTGATCTCCGCGGCGCCGCACATGGTCGCGAGCTCCGACTGGGTCAGCCGAAGGTCCACCACGATGCCGTCGCGGTCCCGGCGACCGTATGCCGCCGCGATCTCCCACAGCACACGGGCCAGCCGCACCCGAACCGGGTACGACGCGAAATCGACCCGGCGCCGGTTCGCCATCCGCAGCCGATCCGCGACGATGCCGGCCATCGCCATCGCCGCGTCCGGATGATCGCGCAGGAAGGCGCGGAAGTCGTCGCGGTCGATGACCCGGATCGTCGAGGTGCGACACGTCGTGACGGTGGCCGACCGGGGTGTCCCGTTCAACGCCGAGATCTCACCGACGACGTCACCCGAGACCCGCACGTCGAGCAGCGCGTGCCGGCCGTCGGTCATGGCCACGGTGACCTTGGCCAGGCCGTCGCCGAGCAGAATGACATGCGAGTCCCGGCGGCCTTCGCGCAGGATCACGCTGGACGCGGGGGCGCCCCGCGCGGTCCCCAGCCGGCGAAGCTCCCGGCGGGCGGCGGCATCGAGCCGGCTGAGCAGGGTGCCGGGCAGCCAGTCGCCATCCGGACATCCCATAGATATATGTAATCGTTCCGGCCGCGGGATCGGTAGAGAGGAGGGCACACACCGAACCGTCCCCCGAGGGGTGAGCGCACGTGCCCGAAATTCAGGATCCGCACCGCCGAGTCCTCGTCGCCGCGGACATGGAGAGCTACAGCAAGCGCAACAACGTGCTGCAACACCGCGCTCAGGTGGCCTTCCGGCGGGTCATGGACGACGCCACCACCGCCGTGGGCCTGGATCGGGTCGACTGGCTCATCCAGCAGGGCGGCGACGGCGAGCTGGCGATCCTGCCGCCCCGGACCAGCGAACGGACCGTCGCCGCGAGGCTGGCGCCGGTGGCCGACCGGCTGTTGCGAGAGGTGAACCAGGGCCTGGCGCCCGAGGCGAAGGTCCGGCTCCGTCTCGCCGTCCATCAGGGTCTGGTCCACCTGGACGGCGCCAACGGATTCCCCAGCGAGGCGGTCGTCCACGTCTGCCGGCTGGCCGACTCCCCGCAACTGAAGCAGGCGCTGCGCGCCTTCCCCGACGCGAACGTGGCGCTGATCGTCTCCGACTCGGTCTTCCACGAGGTCATCGAGCACTACCGCGACCTGCGTCCGGACCAGTTCGCGGAGATCCGCGCCGAGATCCCGGACAAGGGGTTCAGCGCCACCGCGTGGATCCACGTGCCGGGCGAGAACGCCGCGGCGGCCACACCCCGCCGCGCGGACACCCCGTCGCCCGCGGCCGGACAGGTCTTCAGCGATATCACCACGATCGGCCCGGCCCAGTTCGGAAACCACAACACGATGCGGAACTCCGATGGATGACGCGAGACCGGAAGAGCCGCGCGACGATCCGCCGGAGAACGCCACGGAGGAAGCGCCGCGGCCCGGCGACGCCGATCGGCGGGAGCCGGCCACCTCTTCCCCGGCCGAGGCCCCCGCTTCTCAGCAATCGCCCGCCGCCCAGCCAACTGCCGCGCCCGCCGCCCAGCCAACTGCCGCGTCCGCAGCCACGCCCGCATCCGCGTCTGGCGAGGAGGATCGCGAGGATGACGAGGAACGTCCGATCGACGCGGATCTACTGCGTGTCGATCCGCGTGTCGGCCGCGAGATGTTCGGCGACCTCTTCACCGACATAACCGCACGCGGACCGGCACAGTTCGGCAGCAACAACGCGATGCACAACTATTTCGGCGAGCGACCCGTCGACCCGGTCATCGAGGAGCTTCCCGACCTGGAGATGCTGCTCGATGTCTACGCCGCGACCGAGGTCGACGACCAGCTCGACGACGTGCTGGACCGAAGATCCACGGCCGGCCTGATCGGTCCGCGCAACTCGGGTCGGCACAGCACGGCGCGCGCCGCGCTGGCGCGCCGTTACCAGGGCGGCCACGTCTATGAAATCGCGCTGCCCACCGGTGTGTCACCGGAGGTACTCGTCCACAAGCCGGAGCGGCTGCCCGAGAAGAGCGGCTTCCTGATGCGGCTGGCGGGCGACAGCCCCGTCGACACCATGCGGATCCTCGGGCCTCTGCTCCGGCGCCGGTCGGCCACGCTGCTACTGATCAAGGACGAGGAGTCGCGCCGGCGGGAGCTGAGCGGGGCCGAGATCCAGCATCGCCCGCCGCACCCGGTCACCGTCTTCTGGAAACACTTGGATTCGCTGCTGCCGGACCTGGGTCCGGAAGACCGCAATCGCTATCGGACGAACGTCGAACCGGCACTCGGCATGGCTTCGAGCCCGAAAACGAGCGTCGCTCTGGCCCGCGCGATAGCGAAGGAGCATCCGGCGACCACGGAGACCCTGCGCGGCATCCTCGATCGCACCCGATCGAAACTCCGCGCCCGGGCGTTCACCATTCTGCTTCCCGACGCCGGTGGTCCGCCGGGGCGGAGCCGGCGGAACAGCCAGCACGAACGAGCCTTCCGCCTGTCGTACGCGGTGTTTCATCGCCGGCCGCTGCATTACGTCTTCGAGGCCGCGGCCTGGCTGCTGCGCGAGATCGACAGCGCGGCGCTGCGCCCGGACTGGGGAAGCATGGCACTGCAGCACCCGGTCCCGACGCTGCTCGGCGACAGCCTGCGGCAGGACTGGGAGGCGGGACGCGAGGCGAGCGGAGCCACGCTGGGCGCTTCGCGAACCGCGTGGCTGCGCGACGAGGGTCTGCGTGGAGCGATCATCGACGTCGCCTGGCACGAGTTCGACGGCACTCGCAAGTCCCTGCTGAATTGGCTCGACCGCCTGGTCAGGGACGGCGATGTGGTGATGCGACGGGCCGCCGCCGAAACCGCCGGGCTGCTCGTTCAGCACGACTTCGACCGGGTCTATCAAGATCTTGTCGACGTGTGGGCCGGAGACCGACGGGCCGACGTCCGGCAGGCGGCCGCATGGACGATGGCATATTCCGACATGGCCGCCGGCATCGGGCCCCGGGTGCGGGAACGGCTCAGCAAATGGTCGTCCGGCCGGAACGCCTTCCGGCAGGACACGGCCGCTCGCGTGTATCTGAGCGGCATGGAACAGCCCGTGCTCGCGTGGAGCATGCTCGACCTCGCCCGGATCGCCCGGGAGAGGCTGCAGATGCGGCGCTACCTGGTGGCGACCGCGGTGGCCCAGCTTTACCGGCCCGAGCGGGCCGGCTGGATTCTCGCCGAGATGGACGTCTGGGCCAGCAACGCGCCACTGCAGATCCATGCCGCCCGAGCGCTGCTGATCCTGGCGACGAGAAGTGAGGCGAACGCCTCGGACGGCCGACCGGAGCTTCTCGTCCGGCTGGCCGAGGGGCGGCTCGACCTGCCGAGTTTCGGCCGGCTGTGGCTGGTGGCGTTGCTCGAGCCGGAAACCGAAGTGGCCGCCGCGCAGGCGCTGGCCCGCTGGATACGCCACGCGGATGGCAATGCCGAGTTCCGCGTGCATGTGCTCCGGGTTCTCCATGCCATCGGCGCGACCCCGGCGAGGCGCCGGCGGGTCGATTTCTACCTCACGAAGGCGTTCGGCCACGACCACGAATTGCCAACCTGGACCCGAGAAGAAGGGAGGCGGGCATCGTGAACGTGCAAACCGGTCCGGTGAGCCCGTCGGTGAGCAGATGGCTGCGCTTCAGCGCCTGGCTGGGCCGCACGTGGCGCGCGTTTCTCGCCCTGTTCAGTCCCCCGGAGCCCGAGCCGGTGTCGCCCGCCCCGCCGCCCCCGCCCCCGCCACCACCACCGCCTGGCCGGCTGAGCGGGCGGCGGAGCCCGCAGCGACCCATGGTGGTGCCGGCCAGCGGCTACATCTTCACTTTCCTGGTGCACGCCACGTTCATCTGGGGCTCCGATGGCCTCTACCAGGACGAGCTGAACAGTTCCATCGAGGGGCTGATGCCGTACGCGACGCGCCGCCTCAAGGCGCTCGCCGCCCAGCATGCCCGTCAGTATCCGCCGCATCGCGCCCGGGAATTGGAGCTCGCGCTGCAGGAGGACCTGCGCGAGAACGGCCCGTGGAAGCTGCATTGGCGAGGCGCCGATCTGACCTGCCAGCCCTATGCCTGGGTCGAGCTGGACGAGCAGGTCAAGCAGGCCGTGCAGCCGTATTGGGAGCAGCTCATCAAGCTCGATTGCGAGCACGACGTGCAAATGCGGCGCGCCGAGTACGCCGAGACGCTCAGCAAGCAGTGGACGGCCATCCTGACCGAGCTCGTGGGCAGCCCGGTGGCCGACGGCGCCGCCGAGATGACCGAGAAGGAACTGGCCGAGGTGGTCCGCAAGATCGTGGCCGAGCAGAAGGCGGCCTCGGAGAAACTCGAGGATCTGATGGCCAAGAAGGTCGAAGACGGCGACACCTTCGAGCGCTCCGACCATTTCACGGCCTTGCGCGAGCGCCTCGAACGCCGCGCGGACCGGCTCTTCGAGCGGCCCGGCGCCGACTCCGCGGACGGCCACCAGCCACCCGGCTGATCATGGCTCGCATCATGCCGGGGGGATGCGAAAAACGCCGGGCCACGATTGACATGGCTCGATGGCCGCGATGGGGTGATAGCGACATCCTTCGATGACGCAGGAGGTTCGATGTCACCTCGGGCACGCGGGGCGGCGGCTCTGACCGCCGTCCTGCTCACGATCGCGCTCGTCCCACCACAAGCGAGCGCCGCCGCCAACGATCCGATCGATCTCGCGGGCAACGAGCATGCCCTCATCCGTTTCCGCCTTCCCGGCGAGGCCGCCCTCCAGCGCCTCGTCCAACAGGGCGCCGACATCGCCGCCCGGCCGAGGACGTCGGCGGACGGCGCGGTCCTCGCCGATCTCGTGGTCGACCGGGCGCAACTGACCGCGCTGACCGCGGACGGCGCCACACCGCTGCGGGTGATCCAGCGGGAGTCCGACGGCGCTCGCCGGCTCGCGCAGAGCCGGGCGAAGATCGCCGCGGCCGGAGCCGACACCCTGCAGTTCCTTCAGGCGTACTGGTGGACCACCAACGGGCGCACGTTCCTGCAGACCCAGGTGGCGACCACCGCCACCGACGATCCCGACGTCGAGATCACCGTCACCTGGCGCACCGCGGACGGCGCCACCGGAAGCTATCCGCTGCTCCGGTTCGAGGACTCGGGCGAATACCAGTACCACTACGCGCTGCCCCAACCGCTGCCGAGCAGGCCGACGCAGGTGACGGCGACCTCGAGCCTCGGCGGGCAGAGCCGCGCGATCACGCCGGCGGTCTGGCCGAACGCCTCTCCCCCGCCGACGCCGAGCGGCTATCAGAAGGATTTCGTCGACGCCTACATGACGCCGGCGGACATCAGCGCGCGCATCAAGCGCCTCAAGCGGCAGTATTCGAAATTGGTCGACGTCATCGATCTGCCGAACAAGACCCAGGGCTATCGGCGTACGGCGGTGGCCTATCTCGGCGATCCGAGCACGGCCGCGGTCGTCGTCGAATCGGTGAAGTTCGGCGATCAGGGCATGAACGGCGTCCAGGTGAAGACCGTGAATCCGGGCAGAGCCAATCGGCCGTTGTCCGCCTCGTACCGCGATCGGGTCCTGACCTTGAGTTTGGCCACCGATGCCGCCGGCCAGGTGATCAGCACGACCGACGATGTCGCCGCCTTCATCTCGGCCAAGTATCCGCAGCGGTTCCGCGCCGTCGTCGAGGACGGTTCCGCCGGTGTGCCGATGCCGATCGCCGGGCCGGTGCGGCTGGACGACGGATTGATGGGAACCGAGGTCTCGAAGAAGCCGTGGACGGTGCAGGCGCTGCGGATCGGCAAGGTGCGCGACGGCTCGAAGGTCGGGGTGATGGCCTACAGCCAGGAGCACGCGCGGGAATGGGCCACGCCGTTGGTCACGCTCGAATTCGCCGAGCGGATGCTCGCCAACTACAACACCGATCCGGCCACCAAGGCGCTGGTGGATTCCGTCGACATCTTCGTCGTCCCGACGGTGAACCCGGACGGCGCCAACTACTCGTTCAACGACTTCAACTTCCAGAGAAAAAACCTGAGCAATCACTGTACGGGCACGAGCCGCGACCCTCGGTATCGCGATTCCTGGGGCGTGGACGTCAACCGCAACTACACGGTCGGGTCCTATTTCGACGGTTACGTGGGCGGCAGCCCGAACTGCCTTTCCGGGACCTACGCCGGCACCGCTGAGCTGTCGGAGGCCGAGAGCCGCAACGTGATCGCGCTGGCGACGGATCACCCGAACATCAAGTTCGCGATGAACGTGCACAGCTACGGCGGCTATTTCATGTGGCCGCCGGGCTCCTACAAGGCGGACGGGCGGGTCACGCTGCCGCGGCCGTCGATCGACGAGTCGAAGTTCTTCCTGGACAGCGCGCGCCGGATCGTCGGGGCCATCGCGGCCTCGCGCGGAACGGTGACGTGGCCGTCCTACACCGGCCCGGTCGCCGACGTGCTGTATTCGGCGGCCGGGAACTCGGCCGATCAGCTGTACTACGAGCTGGGCATCGACGCCTGGGACTTCGAGATCGGCAACGACATCTGGAACGACCAGACCCAGGAATGGGAGGGCGTCGGATTCCAGCCGCCGTTCGACGAGGCGCACGCCGAGTCCCAGGAGTACGCCGGCGGGCTGGTCGAGCTCGTGCGGGTGGCGAGCGAGACAGGGCTGGCCTGAAGGTTTGTCCCTATGTAGAATTTCTACATGCCTGGGCCGCGGCTCACCTCGTCGGTGCTCAAAGTCATGGCGGCGCTGCTCGCCGACCCGAGCGCCGAGCGGTACGGGCTGCAGCTGATGCAGGACACCGGCCTTCCCAGCGGGACCCTCTATCCGATCCTGGTGCGCCTCGAACGTGCCGGGTGGGTGGAGTCCCGCTGGGAGGAGGCCGATCCGGCCGCCGCCGGCCGCCCCAATCGGCGGTATTACCGCCCCACCGCCGAGGGCGCCGCCGCCGCGCGCGACGAGGTGGCGCGCATGCACGCCCAGATGGCTCGCGCAATCGAGAGGCCGGCATGAGCGCGGCGCTCCGGCTGTCCCGATGGCTGGTCGTGCGGGCCGCCCGCCGCTGGCCCGGCGACATGTCGCGCGAATGGCTGGCCGAGCTCGAGGTGCTGCGCGCCGAGCCGGCCAAGGCTCTCTCCTTCGCCCTCAGTCTCGCCGTCTCCCCCGCCGTCGAGGCTCTCGGGCAAGAGCCGGTGGCCCGGGTCGAGTCCTGGGCACGGTCGCTGGCGGCCTCGATCGGCGTGCCTCTGCTGGCGGCCATGCTGTTCAACGGCGTGCACCTGGCCCAGCACCACGCCGGGCCGGCCGGTGGGGCCGCCGCCCTGGCCGCCGCCGCCACGCTGATGGCGGCCCTGGCCCGGCGGATCTCCGGCCACATCGTCGTCATGGGCGCGACGACGTTCGCCTTCCTGCTGGCCGGCAACCGCATCCAGTACATGCCCTACATGGGCTGGGCCGACATCCTGCCGGCCGTCGCGGTCTGGACCATGGGCACCCTGATCAGCGCTCGGCTACGCCGGCTGCCCGCGATCGCCGGGACGCTGATCACGCTCGAACTGGCCACCATCGCGGGCTCGCTGCACGCCGCCATCCGCCTCGGCATCGACCTCCGCTCGGCCGCCGCCTGGTTCCCGCTGTCCCTCGCCCCCGGCGGCGCGGTCACCTTCGGCCCCGCTTTCCCCGGTTACCAGGCCTCCGAGCTGCTGCTCGGCAACGCCTCGGCGATGGCCGGGCCGATGCTGCTCTGCTCGATCTTCGTGCTGGCCCGATCCGTCCCGGCCCGATCCGCCGAAAGCCGGACCAGGCGCGTCACCTTCGAGATCCCGCTCGGCGTCGGCGCGACCCTGGCCGCGCAGACCGCGTGCGAAATGTTCCGTCGCCTGCCGCCGGCCGTCGCCCCCGACCGGCTGATCGACAACACCGGCGTCTTCGGCTTCGGCTTCGCCGCCCACCTCCCCGGGCAGATCCTCATCGCCCTGATCGCCGGCCTGCTGGCCGCCCAGCTGGGAGCACTGCGCCGGGTCTGACCCGCGCCGGACACCGGGAGCACGCCATGCCACCCTATGTAGAGAACCGACTGAGGTTGCCGGCGGCGCTGATCGCGACGGTCACCGGCTACGCCGCCCTCCTGCGCCCGGCCGACGGCCGCCTCACCGACCTCGGCGTCTACCTGGGCGCGGTCACCGCGCTGCGCACCGGCGACGGCCTCTACGACTTCATCCGCGGCGACGCGCCCTTCACCTACCCGCCGTTCGCCGCCCTGGTCTTCCTGCCGCTGACCTTCCTGCCGCCCCTGCCGGTGCAGATCGCCTGGACCCTCGGCACGATCGCCGCGGTCTACGCCATCGCGAGCCGGGCGAACGCCCCGACGGCCGCCCTGGCGCTCTTTGTCTCCGCCCCGGTCTCCTCGGATCTGCGGTTCGGGCAGGTGAGCCTGTTCCTGGCCCTGATGATCCTGACCCGCAACCCGGTGCTGATCGGCCTGGCCGCGGCGATCAAGCTCACGCCGCTGATCTTCATCCCGCTGCTGTGGCTACGCGGCGAGCGCCGGCCGGCGGTCGTGGCCACGGCGACGTTCGCCGCCTGCGGCCTGCTGACCGCGCTCGTGCTGCCCGGCGACTCGCTGCGCTACTGGCTGACCGAGGTACGCGACGTCGACCGCCTCGGCTTCATCGAGTCCCCCGGCAACCAGAGCCTCAACGCCGCCCTGCTCCGCCTCGGCATGCCCGAGACGCCGCGCGCGGCGATCGCCCTGCTGGCCGGGGGCGCGATCGTCCTGCTGGCCCTGCATCGGGCCCGACGACACGACTGGCTCGCGGCGACCGTCATCGTCGGCGCCGCGAGCGTCGTCTTCTCTCCCGTCTCGTGGACCCACCATCAGATCTGGCTGGTCCTGGCCGCCTTCCTCCCGCTACGCCACGCGACCTGGCGCTGGGTCATTCTCGCCGTGATGCTGCTGCCGTCCACGGCGGTCTGGAACGACGCCCGCCTCGCGCTGGCGATCGCGATAGCCGTCGGGCTCGTGCTTCAGGACGAGGACGAGAACGCCGCGTCGAACGCGGCCGAAGGTGCGTCGAACGCCAGCCGCCGCACGAACTGCAGCGCCTCGGGCGCGCCGACCAGCCGATCCATGCCCGCGTCCTCCCACTCGATCGAGATCGGCCCGTCGTAGCCGATCGCGTTGAGCGCCCGGAAGCAGTCCTCCCACGGCACGTCGCCGTGGCCGGTGGAGACGAAGTCCCAGCCGCGCCGCAGGTCGGCCCAGGGCAGGTGCGAGCTCAGCCGGCCGCGCCGCCCGTCGCCGGTGCGGACCTTGGCGTCCTTGCAGTCGACGTGGTAGATCAGGTCCTTGAACTCGAGGATGAAGTTGACCGGGTCGAGCTCCTGCCACACGAAGTGCGACGGGTCCCAGTTCAGGCCGAAGGCGGGCCGGTTGCCGATCGCCTCCAGGGCCCGCCGGGTGGTCCAGTAGTCGTACGCGATCTCGCTCGGATGCACCTCGTGCGCGAAGCGCACGCCCACCTCGTCGAAGACGTCGAGAATCGGGTTCCACCGGTCGGCGAAGTCCTGGTAGCCGCGGTCGATCATGGCCGGGGACACGGGCGGGAACATCGCCACCGTGTGCCAGATCGACGAGCCGGTGAACCCGACGACGGTCTGCACGCCGAGTTTCGCGGCCGCCCGGGCGGTGTCCTTCATCCGCTCGGCGGCCCGCGAGCGGACCCCCTCGGGCTCGCCGTCGCCCCAGATGTTCGCCGGGAGGATGTCGCGGTGCCGCTCGTCGATCGGGTGGTCGCAGACGGCCTGCCCGACCAGGTGGTTGGAGATCGCGAAGACCTTCAGGCCGTACTTTTCCAGCGTCGAGCGCTTGTGGTCGATGTAGTCGGGCTCGGCGAGCGCCCGGTCGACCTCGAAGTGATCGCCCCAGCAGGCGATCTCGAGTCCGTCGTAGCCCCACTCGGAGGCCAGCCGGCAGACGTCGTCGAAGGGCAGGTCTGCCCACTGGCCGGTGAAGAGCGTGATGGGTCGGGCCATGTCGTGCAACTCCCTGATCGCAGCCGAGATCGGCGGACGGCGAGGGAAACCGGCCGAGACAAGGGCCACCGTCCCGGGATTGCGCCTCCCTAGCGGAAGCGGCGGCTCTGCAAAGACCCTATCGAAAAATCAGCGCGCGGGGCAGGGCTCGTTCTCCGGCGCGAGGCCGATCGCGGCGAGCTCCGCCAACAGGTACGCCACGTCGCCCGCCACCTGCTCGGGCGTCGGGTCGGGCACCCGGCTGAGCAGCGTCAGGTACTCGGTGAGGGGCCCGCCGGCGCCGAAGACCTGCCGCAGCGCGGACCGCCACGCCTCGGTCGTCCCGCCCGGCACCGCCGCGAGACGAACCTCGATGATGGACAGCCCGGCGTCGGCGAGCGACTCGATGCCGGCGGCCGGATCGGGCCACGTGCGCGCCACGTGGCCGAGGTCGAGGCAGACGCCGAGCCGCTCCTTGTCGATGCGGCTGAGCGCGGCGACGGTCTGCTCGGCGCTGTCGAGCACCGCGCCCGGCCCGGGCTGGAAGCCGACCCGGACGGCCCGGCCGTTCTGCCAGGCGAGGTCGGCCAGCCCGGCCGAGAGGCGGCGCAGGATGCCGGTGCTGGCCTTGTCGGAGGCCTCGGCCCAGCCGGCGCGCGGGCCGAGGCCGATGGTGCTGACGGCGCCGCGGACGGCGTCCTCGTCGAGGAGGTCGAGCAGGATGCGGGCGAGATCGAGCGTGTACTCCCGGCGGGCGGGCTCGGTCCAGGCGGGGGGCTGCTCGCCGCCACCCTCGCCGAAGGGCGCGCCACTCAACGTGACGACCTCGAGGCGGCGGGCGTCGAGCTCGGCACGAAGCCGGGTGCGGGCGCGGCTCTCCACGGCGAGGGCGGCGGCGAGCGAGGGGGGAAGCCAGAGGTTGACGCCGAGCAGGTCGACGCCGAGGCGGGCGCGGACCGCGCCGTAGGTGTCGAGGCGGCCGACCACACCCGGTAGATTGCTCTCGGGTCGCGGGGCGATCTCGACGCTGAGGTGCACGATCCGGCCGGAAGGATGTCTCAGCCGCATCAGTGTCCTCCCCGGGCGAGGGTGCCGGTGCATCTGCACGTGCATTCGCGCGTGCTGTGGCGTCCAGTATGGACCATGCGGCCGCCGATGCTCGACGCGCGCGGTGCGGTCCGTCGCGTTGCCATGACGCCTCCATCCGTGGGGTCCGCTCGACCTCGGATACGAGCGTCATGCGCTCACAGGATCAGCGGCGTACGGACCGTGCGACGCGGTGACCGGCGCGGACATGATCCGGGGGCGGGGCAAAGATCGGCGTTCATGAATCCGCTTGGATAGGGTGACCTGCCGGTAGGACGGTCCGCGGGTCGGCCCGAGAGGCCCCGGAGAGCGCTATCTGTGTGCACCATCTGCACGTTCGGACATGCACCGAACGATCACCCGTGCGGGCGCACGCGGGTGGTCGGGAAGCGAAAAATCTTGCGGCCGCCCGGGTAGCCGGACGGCCGCAGACATCCCGTCGCGGGCCGGCCGGCGCGGGGCGCAACCGCGCCGTCCCTCGCCGGCCTGCGACGGACGAACTAGACCTCCTCCACCTTCGTCCACTGCGACGTCTCGGCGGACTGGGCCACCGCGTCGAGGACCAACTGCACCTGCAGCGCGTCCGAGAACGACGGCGCCGGGTCGGTACCCGTGCCGATCGCCTCGATGAGGTCGCGCATCTCGTGGGTGAAGGTGTGCTCGTAGCCGATCGGATGCCCGGCCGGCCACCAGGCGGACATGTACGGGTGCGTCGGCTCGGTCACCAGGATCCGGCTGAAGCCCTGCTCGTCGCCGGGCAGTCCGCCGTCGTAGAACGACAGCTCGTTCATCCGCTCGAAGTCGAAGACCAGCGAGCCGAGCGAGCCGTTGATCTCGACCCGCAGCCCGTTCTTGCGGCCGGTGGCGAAGCGGGTCGCCTCGTAGGTGGCGATCGCTCCCCCGTTGAGCCGGGCGAGGAAGAGCGCGGCGTCGTCGACGGTGACCTCGCCGGTCTCGGCCGACGACGCCGAGGCGGCCAGGCCGGACGACGCCGACGGCAACGGGCGCTCGCGCACGAACGTCTCGGTCAGCGCCGACACCGAGGAGATCGACTGCCCGGTCACGTACTGGGTCAGGTCGATGATGTGCGCGCCGATGTCGCCCAGCGCGCCCGATCCGGCGACCTCCTTGCGCAGCCGCCACACCAGGGGAAAGCTCGGGTCGACGATCCAGTCCTGGAGGTAGACGGCCCGCACGTGGCGGATGGTGCCGATCCGTCCGGCGGCGACCATCTGCCGCATCAGCGCGACCGCGGGCACCCGCCGATAGTTGAAGCCGCACATCGCCCGTACGCCATGGGCTTGTGCCGCGGCCGCGGCCGCGACCATCTCTCTCGCCTCGGCCACCGAATTGGCCAGGGGTTTCTCGCAGAGCACGTGCTTGCCGGCCGCGAGCGCCGCCAGCGCGATCTCCGCGTGGGTGTCACCCGGCGTGCAGATGTCGACCAGATCGACGTCGTCGCGCTCGATCAGCGCACGCCAGTCCGTGGTGTGCGACTCCCAGCCGAGCTTGACCGCGGCGGCCGCCACCCCTTCGGGCGAACGACCGCTCACCACCCGCATCCGCGCGGACAGCGGCAGGTCGAAGAAATGGTTCACGGTGCGCCACGCCTGGGAGTGCGCGGCGCCCATGAACGCGTAGCCGACCATGCCGACCCGCAGCTGTTCCGACATCCAATATCCCCTTAAAAGCCCAGCTTCTCGTACTTCGAAGCGTTGTCCTTGGTGATCGTCTCGGACGCCAGCGTGATCTCCTTGGGAACCTGCAGCTCCACCAGGTCGCTCATCCCCTTGCCCTGGCCGATCAGGCGGGCCAGCGAGATCGCGGAGGACGCCATCGACGGGCTGTAGGTGACCGTGGCCTTGAGGACCGAGTCGTCCTTGGCGATGGAGTCGATCGCCGCCTTCGAGCCCGCGCCGCCGACCATGAAGAACTCGCTGCGGTTGGCCTGCTTGATCGCGGCGAGCACCCCGATGCCCTGGTCGTCGTCGTGATTCCACAGCGCGTCCATCTTGGGCAGCGCCTGCAGCAGCGCGGTCGCGGCCGCCTGGCCCGAGTCGGCCGTGAATTCCGCCGGGCGGCGGTTGGCGACCTTGAAGCCGAACGTGGCCAGGGCGGTGTTGAAGCCCTGGGTGCGCTCCTGGGTCAGCTCGAGCGAGTCGATGCCGGGGATCTCCCCGATGATCGGGTTGGTGACGCCCTTGGCCTTGAGCTGCTCGCCGATGTACTGGCCGGCGGCCAGGCCCATGCCGTAGTTGTCGCCCTTGATCTGCAGCCGGTACGCCGCCGCGGACGGAAACGCGCGGTCGAGGTTGACCACCGGGATGCCGGCCCGCATCGCTTCGAGGCCGGTCGCGTTCAGCTCCTTGCCGTCGTGCGGGAGCATCACGATCACGGTGGGCTTCTGCGCGATCAGCGTGGCCAGCGCGGCCCGCTGGGCGGCGGCGTCGGCGCCGGCCTCGACCGTCTTGAGCTCCACGTCGGAGTACGCGGCGGCCTGCGCCTTCGCGTTGTTGGTGATCGCCGCGATCCAGCCGTGGTCGGCGGCCGGGGCGGAGAATCCGATCACGACCTTGGTGCCGGGGGCGGCGTTGGCGTCGCCGCTGGAGTTGGTCTTGACCTGAGCGTCGGTGCCGGGGTCGTTGCTGGTGCAGGCGGTCAGGAGCGCGCCGGCGCCGACCGCCGCGCCGCCGAACAGAATGCGCCTACGGGACAAAGCGGACATGATTCCTCCAAGGGGGACCCATAGTCGGGCCGGGAACGGTCAACGCTTGAGGAGTTGTGTCAATGAGCGATAACGGAACTGCTGGATCAACACCGCGGCGACGATGATGCCGCCCTTCACCATGTTCTGGACCTCGGTGGAGAGGTTGTTGATCGCGAAAAGGTTGGTGATGGTGGAGAACACCAGCACCCCGAAGAGGGCGCCGATGATGGTGCCGCGGCCGCCACTGAGCAGCGTGCCGCCGATGATCGCCGCGGCGATCGCGTCCAGTTCGTACAGGTTCGCCATGGCGGCCTGGGCGCTGGTCGCCTGCGACGTCAGCATGATCGCGGCAATGCCGCAGCACAGGCCGGAGAGCGCGTAGAGCAGCACGGTATGGCGCTTGACGTTGATGCCGGCCAGCCGCGCCGCCTCGGGGTTGCCGCCGACCGCCACCGTGCGCCGTCCGAAGGTCGTGCGATTGAGCAGGACCCACCCGGCGGCGACGACAACCGCCAAAATCCAGACCAGCAGGGGTACGCCGAGGAGCTTGGTCGTCGCGATGCCGTTGATGGTGTCGTTCGCCGACACCTGGGTCTGCTTCCCCGAGATCTGGGCCGCCAGGCCGCGCGCCGAGACCAGCATGGCGAGCGTCGCGATGAAAGGCACCAGCCGGCCGTACGAGATGAGCACCCCGTTGACCAGCCCGACGGCGATGCCCACCACCAGCGCTGTGAAGATCATGCCGGCCGCGCCGTAGCTCTGCGTCGCCAGCGTCGTGCACCACACCCCGGCGAGCGCGATGATCGCGCCGACCGAGAGGTCGATGCCGCCGCCGATGATCACGAAGGTCATCCCGACCGTGACCACGCCGATCGCCGACGCCTGCTGGAGGATGGTCAGGAAGTTGTTGCGCACCCAGGTCGGGTCGGAGTACAGGTCGGGCTTGGTGACGATCCCGATGATCACCAGGACGACCAGCACCCCGACCAGGCCCAGGTTGCGAACGGCGTTGTCGTCGAGACGCTTCTTGGGGGAGCTGCGCACCTCGGGAGGCGCCGTTTCAGTGATCATGCGGGCTCCCCCTCCAACAGCGACCCCGCCATCACGAGGTCGAGAACGGTGTCTTCGTCCAGCTCGTCGGCCGGCGCCTCGTGGATGATCCGGCCCTCCCGCATCACCAGCACCCGGTCGGCCAGGCCCAGCACCTCGGGCACCTCGCTGGAGACCAGCAACACGCCCACCCCGTCGTCGGCCAGCCCCCGGATCACCTGGTAGAGCTCGGCGCGGGCGCCCACGTCCACGCCCCGGGTCGGCTCGTCGAGCAGCAACAGCCGGGTCTGGTCGAGCAGCCAGCGGCCGACCACGACCTTCTGCTGGTTGCCGCCCGACAGGGTGCGGGCCGGCCGGTCCACGTCGCGCGGGCGCAGCTCGAGCAGGTCGGCAGTCTTGAGGGCGGCGGCGCGCTCGTCGCGCGCGGCGGTGAAGCCGGCCCGCGCGAACCCGGCGAACGACGACAGCGTCATGTTCTTGTACACCGGCTCGTCGAGCAGCAGGGCCTGGCTCTTGCGCTCCTCGGGCGCCATGCCGATGCCCTTCTTGACCGCCCGGCCCACCCCGGTGATGCGCTGACCGTCCATGGTGATCGTGCCGGCGTCCGCGCGGCGGGCACCGAAGATGGTTTCGAGCAACTCGGAGCGGCCCGAACCGACCAGGCCGGCGATTCCCACGATCTCGCCGGGCGCGACCGTGAGGCTCGCGTCGACGAACTCGCCGTGCCTGGTCAGTCCCTCCACCACGAGGATCGGCGGCTTCTCCGGCCGCGCCGGCCTCGGCGGGAAGACGTACTCGATGCTCCGGCCGGTCATCTTGCCCACCAGCTCGCGGGTGGGAGTCGATTTCGCGGGCAGGTTCGAGGCCGTCGTGCGCCCGTCCTTGAGGACGGTGACCCGGTCGCCGATCTCGCGGATCTCGGCCAGCCGGTGCGAGATGTAGATGACCGCGATGCCCTGCGCCGTCAGCTCCCGGATGATCCGGAACAGGTTGGCCACCTCGTCATGGGCGAGCACGGCGCTGGGCTCGTCCATGACGATCAGCTTGGCGTCGTGCGAGAGCGCCCGCGCCATGCTGACGATCTGCTTGCCGGCCGCGGGCAGGCTGTGCACCTTGGTCCGCGGCGAGATCTCGGCGTGCCCCAGCCGGGCCAGGATCTCCCTGGTCTTGTCGGCCGCGCTCCGGCGCCGGGTGAAGCCGAACCTGGCCTCCTCGTGGCCGAGGAACGCGTTTTCCGCCACCGACAGGTCGTCGACCAGGTCGAGCTCCTGGTAGATGGTGGCGATCCCGGCCCGCATCGCGGCCTGCGGCGTGGCCGGCGCGAACGTCTCACCCAGCCAGATGATCTCGCCGTCGTCGGCGTGGTGCACCCCGGCCAGCACCTTGATCAGCGTGGACTTGCCGGCGCCGTTCTGCCCGAGCAGGCAGTGCACCTCGCCCGCCCGCACCTCGAGCTGCACGCCGTCGAGCGCGCGCACGCCGGGGAACGTCTTGACCACATCGGTGAGCCGCAGGACGACGTCGCCTGCCGTTTCGGCCGCCGGGGTGGTCATGACGCCTGCTCGAAGGCCATGTCGCTGGCGAGCACCGCCGCCCCGGTCACGCCGGCGCGGCCCTCCAGCTCGGAGAGCACCACCGGCAGGTTTCCGGTGGCCAGCGGCAGCGACCGGCGGTAGACCACGCTCCTGATCTCGGCTAGTAGCACGTGCCCGAGCTGGGCCAAACCACCCCCGATCACGATCATCGACGGGTTGGCGAACGAGACCAGCGTGGCCAGCACCCCGCCGACCCGCCGGCCCCCCTCCCGGATCAGCCGGATGCAGGTCACGTCCCCCTCGGCCGCGCCGTCGGCGACATCCTTGGCAGTGAGCTCGCCACCGGCGCTCGCCGCCAGCCGCTCGGCCAGCGCCGGGGACTCCCCCGCCCGCGCCGCCGCCAGCGCGTCGCGGGCCAGCGCGGCCCCGCTGAACAGCGCCTCGAGACAACCGGCGTTGCCGCACGAGCAGACCGGCCCGCCGGCGTCGACCTGGATGTGCCCGATGTCGCCGGCGCACCCGTCCACCCCGCGATAGACCGAGCCGGCCAGATGGATCCCGCACCCGATGCCCGTCCCGATCTTCACGAAGAGGAAGTCGTCGACCGAGTGCGCCACCCCGCCGTGCCGCTCGCCGATCGCCATGATGTTGACGTCGTTGTCGACCACGGCCGGGCACCCGTGCTCGCGGGCGAGCACCTCGCGCACCGGATAGCGATCCCACCCCGGCATGATCGGCGGCGAGACCGGCACCCCGTCGCGGAAGCTGACCGGGCCGGGCACCCCGATGCCGATCCCGTCGAGCCGCTCGTAGGCCGCGTCGGTGCGCGCCTTGGCCAGCAGCTCGCTGACCCGCTGCAGGATCGCCTTGGGCCCCGAGCGGATGTCGGCCGGCTCGCCGTAGGCCGCCACCGGCTCGAGCCGCCCGTTGGTCACCTCGATGTCGATCGAGCTGGCCCCGAGGTCGACGGCCGCGAACCGCAACCGCGGGGAGATCTCGACCAGCGTCGACCGCCGGCCACCCCGCGAGGCCGCCATCCCCGCCTCGGCGATCAGGCCCGCGGCAACGAGCCGCTCCACCTCGGCGAGCAGGCGGGGCCGGGTCAGCTCGAGCCGGTCCCCCAACTCGGCCCGGGACACCGGCCCCTCGTCCCGGAGCAGCCGCAGAACCCGCAAATGCGGTGCGTCAGCGAGAAACACGGCCACCTCCGGGCGCGACACCTGCACCAACACCGCGTCGATCACGCGATGTCGTGTCCGTCACACTAGGCGTGTTCCGCCTCGGCAGTCCATACCTTCCCAAAGATTCGTTCCAACTTTTGTTTAGCCCGCCAAAAGTTGGGCATAGCCCACCGCCCCTGACCTCCAGCCGGCGTGTCTCCCCACGGCGTTGGAACTCGCCCTGGGCGCCCTCCCAACGGCATCGATCCGGCCCGCAGCACCCGGACGAACTCGGGCACAGGGGCCACCGGGCCGCCGCGCAATCGGGCCGCCGCGCCCGCCGGGACGCGCGCACCGGGCCCCCGCGCAACCGGGCCGCAGGGCCGCCGCGCCCACCGGGACGCCGCGCAACCGGCCGCAGGGCCGGCGCGCACCAGGGCCGCCACGC